>CAZXWJ010000007.1:0-38713 GCA_964644375.1 uncultured Desulfobacteraceae bacterium
TGGCCATATCCAGGGCCCTCATGGCCACGGTGAAGCTGCTCCTGATGGATGAGCCCTCACTGGGCCTGGCACCGATCGTGGTCAAACAGATATTTGAGATCATCCGCAAGGTAAACTCGGAGAACAATACCACCATTTTTCTGGTGGAACAGAATGCCAACATGGCCCTGAAACTTGCCCACAAGGGCTACGTCATGGAGAACGGCCACATCACCCTGGCGGATACCGCAGCGAATTTGATCGCGAACGATGCGGTCAGAAAGGCCTATCTCGGCAAGTAGAAGATGAAAGGCCGAAGCGATTTCATCTTCACTCCGGATCCTCTGTAAAGCCCTTGAGCTTTTCACGAAGCGCATCCTGACAGATCTCGTCATGGAGAAAGGGCTGGATCTTTTCCCATGTCCTATGCTTCCTGCAATTTCGCATAAAGTTCCTGAATATAGAAATAAAAATGCCGTGACCGGATCGGTCTGGATACCTCTAAACCCGCCAAAAACAGATAAATCCACCAGAGTCGGATGAACCTCCGGCTGGCAGGTAATCCAGTGATAAACGCGACAGAATAACGCCTTGATGGTGAATCAGTAGGCGTGAAAGAATGCCTTGACAAAAATATGACAATGCGTGAAGATTCGAACTAGCTGCATGTCATTGGATTTTATCCCTTTGACCTTCATCTTTCATTTCATGAAATGAGAACATGTTCGAATGAAAATGGAAAGACGCAGGTTGTCATAAAGGTTTTTCAAAACAAAATGTAATGATATCTCCGGCTGGCATATCCCCAGAATGCACGCACTGGCGAATTCCGGATCTACCGTACGTGTTCAGCTTTAGATTCCTCAAGTTAAATTTCCTTCCGCCCATAAAACGCTAAGCCTAGAATCGATAGAGCAACCCGAGTTCATTTGGTCAACAAATTCACGCCAATCCCTCTTTTCCAGGGCTAGTGAATCCTCGCACGAGGAGTCCAATGGATGGTATCACCCAGATCACTTATCAGGACTACCCGAAAGAACCTATCGTTCTTGATCACCTCTCCGTTAAATTTATGAAACAGTCCAAGTTCGTTCCCTTGAAGATAGAGCGCAATGCCCTTTGGGTGGCTATGTCAAACCCTGAGGATTTTTATACCGTAGATGCCCTGAGAGCTGCATACGGGTTGGATATAACAATCTGCAGTGGCAAAGAGGAAGACATCTTCGAAGCCATCGAAAGGCTGTATGGAACGGGAAGCCAGTCTCTTGAGATGATCATCGAAGAGGCAGGACGGGATATTTATGCCGTCCCTTCCGAAGGGACGAATGATATTGATCATCTGAGGGATCTGGCATCCGAGGGCCCGATTATCAGGCTCGTGAACCGGTTGATCGTGAATGCCGTGGAGACCCATGCCAGCGATATTCATTTCGAACCCTTTGAAGATGAATTCAAGGTTAGATACCGAATAGACGGAATTCTCCACGATATCGAATCCCCCCCGAGAAGTCTCCAGGCCGCGATCATCTCCAGGATCAAAATCATGGCCAAATTGGATATCGCGGAACGGCGCCTGCCTCAGGACGGGAGAATAAAACTCCGGATTCTGGACAAAAATATCGATTTTCGTATATCGACCATTCCGACCCTTTCCGGTGAAGGCCTCGTCATGAGAATTCTGGACAGTGAGACCATGATTTTGGACCTGAAACCCTTGGGCTTCCCGGAAGATATCCTCTCTGAATACGATCGTCTTATCGCACTGCCCTATGGGATGATCCTTGTCACCGGCCCAACAGGAAGCGGAAAGACCTCGACCCTGTACGCCACCCTGGCCAAAATTAATTCTTCCGAGAAAAAAATTATCACCCTGGAAGAACCCGTTGAATATCAACTGAAGGGGATCAATCAAATACAGGTGAGTCCCAAGATCGGACTGACCTTTGCCAATGGACTGCGTACCATCGTGAGACTCGATCCGGATATCATTCTGGTCGGGGAAATAAGAGACAAGGAAACGGCCCAAATCGGCGTTCAGTCTGCCCTGACGGGGCATTTACTCTTCAGTACCCTACACACGAACGATGCGTCAGGGGCGGTTACACGGCTTTTTGATCTGGGAGTGGAGAGCTATCTGTTAGGTTCGACGCTCCTGGGAGTGCTGGCCCAGAGACTGGTGAGGGTGATTTGCCCGCGCTGCAAGACGCCGGTTAGGCCGGAACAGCGGTTTTTAGACGCCATAGATCTGCCTTCGGGAGAAGAGGTCCCCCGAACCTTCCTGGAGGGCAAGGGATGTGACGGCTGCAGGCATACCGGGTTCAGCGGAAGGACGGGAATTTTTGAATACCTCGGCGTGGATGATGCCATTCGACGGGAGATATCCCGCTCCGCTGACACGGAAAGAATAAAGGAGGCAGCCCTTAAAAAAGGGATGATCACCCTGCGTCAGGATGGGTGGCGAAAGGCCTGCCGGGGAACCACAACGATTTCAGAGGTTATGAGAGTCACCCTTGAAAGATAGATATGCCGGTCTTTTCTTACAAAGTCGCTGACAAAAGAGGGAATGTTCTCAAGGGCTCACTGGAGGCGCAAGATAAAAAGGACGTTGTTTCCAGACTCCAGGAGATGGGGCACATTCCCCTCACGATCAACCCGGTCCAGGGAAGAACCGAAAGGCTTCGACAGGATCTGCGGCGGTATCTCGCCCTGGTCAGGCCCGTTTCTCAAAAGGATGTTTTGGCCTTTACCCAGGATTTTGCCACACTTCTCAAGGCCGGTCTTCCTGTGGACAAGGCCTTATCCGTCCTAATCCGCATCACGGAAAAGGACCCCTTCCGGGAGATCATATCGAACGTCATGAAGGATGTGGAGGGGGGGAGCTATTTGTCCTTGGCTTTGGAAAAGCATCGAAGGGCCTTTTCCACATTTTATGTGAATATGGTCAAGGCGGGTGAGACCGGAGGCGTTCTCGGGGGGGTGATGGAACGTCTTGGTTCTTTTATGGAAAACACACAGGAACTCAAAGATTATATGCGATCGGTGCTGATCTATCCTGTATTTCTCGTGTTTATGAGCGGTGTCTCTATTGCCGTTCTGATGATCTTCGTGATTCCCCGGTTCTCCGTCCTGTTCAGTGATTTGGGTTCCTCTCTTCCTCTTTCCACTGCATTTTTGCTTAGGACAAGCGCCCTTTTAAAGACCTACTGGCCGCTCATCCTTATCCTGGCAGGGGGTCTTGCGCTTTTCATCTTTCGCTTTTTTCGAGCCCCGGTTGGTCGTATGTGGTGGGATCAGCACAAGCTGCGGATTCCATGGGCCGGTGAATTGGTTCGGGGCGTGGAAGTGGCAAGATTTTCAAGAACCCTGGGGACCCTTTTGAAGAGCGGTGTGCCTATTCTAAAGGCCCTCGAGCTGGCAACGGGAGTCGTCGGCAATCGCGTCTTCCTTCGCACACTGGAAAAGGTGTTTTATCGCGTCAAGGCCGGTGAGCGATTGTCGAGGCCGTTAGAAGAGAGTGGGGCCTTTCCGTCACTGGCGGTCCAGATGATTACCGTTGGGGAAGAGACGGGCCAACTCGACGGTATGCTCCTGAAGGTGGGGGAACATTACGAAAAGTGGGTGAGAACCATGACGAAAAGGCTCTTCAGTCTCTTGGAACCCGTGGTGATACTTGTCATGGGTCTTGTGGTTGGGTTTATCGTGATTTCCATGTTAGTCGCAATCTTCAGCATCAATGAAATTCCATTTTGAGAGAGAAGCCATGATAGGACTCGGAAAAAAAAAGGACCCCGGTTTCACCCTGATCGAATTACTGATCGTGATGATTATCCTGGGATTGCTGGCTGCCCTCGTCGGTCCCCGGATGTTCGGGAAAGTGGGCAAGTCCAGACAGAAGGCCGCCAAGACCCAGATTTCCCTCTTCGAGACGGCCTTGGATACCTATAGACTCGATGTGGGGCGCTACCCGTCGAGGGAACAGGGCCTCCAGGCCTTGAGGACAAAACCGGACGGCCTCGATAAGTGGGACGGCCCCTACCTGGCCAAGGAAGTGCCCATCGATCCCTGGGGGAGTCACTATGAGTACAGGTGCCCCGGAGAACACGGCGACTTTGATCTTATTTCTCTAGGGGCCGACGGCGCCCCCGGAGGCGAAGAGGAGGATAAAGACATCGTAAGCTGGAAGGGCCTCGAGCAATGAGACAAGGAACTGCTTTTCTTTTCGGCCGTGGCATCGCCGTGGGGTTTTCCCTGCTGGAACTTCTTGTGGTCATGGTTATTGTCGGTCTCATAGGTACGATGGTGGGAGTCCGGCTGATCGGTTCCCTGGGAACCGCGGAGTTGAAGACCTCTTCTCGCACCGTGGCCGCACTGCTCCGACATGCGAGAACCCGTGCCGTAACGGAGAAGAAAATCAATGTTGCTCATTTCGACCTTGACGACCCCCGTGTGACCATCCTGGAACGCAGGGTAACCTTTGGTAACAAGAATAAAAGAAAGGATAACCGGTTCACCGTAACTGAGGAGGTCAATAAAATCTATTCCTTGCCGGAAACCATCACATTCAAAAGCGCGGGGGCGAGAGATGAGATCATACAATCAGGTCCCTTCGAGATCCTTTTTTTTCCAAAGGGATGCAGCAGTGGAGGTGATGTGATTATGGAAAATGAGAGAGGACGGCAGCGCAAGATCCGAGTGGACGGCGTGACGGGAATCCCGACAATGATCGAAACGGAAGAGGACCTGAAATGACCCGGAAAAAAAGGGAGACATGGCGTGGCCTCGAACGGGCCCCATCCATCCCTTCGGGGGACAGAAAGGAGAGGGGATACACCCTTCTTGAGACCCTCGTGGCCCTGTCCCTCCTTAGCCTTTCCTTGGTGCTCATTCTCGAGCTCTTTTCCGGAGGACTCAGAGGGAATAAGTTGGCAGGCGATTACGACCGAGCCATCCTTCATGCAAAGGAGACCATGGAGACGATTTTTTTGTCCATGGACCTTGAGGAGGGCAGGATTCGAGGTGAATACGGAGACGGATTTGAATGGGAGGCATTCATCTCGCCCTTCCATGAAGACTATGCCGAACAGGGTGACCAAGGGTCTTTGAGCCTTTTCGAGATACGGGTCCTTGTGCGGTGGCGCGCAGAGCGTGCCGAGAGACAATTTGAATTATGCACCCTGAAGGCATTAGGCGAGGATGATGGGGAGAGCGATAAAAAGACTCGGGAAGGGCCGGCATAGGAGAGGTCGGGAGGGGGGACTGAGGAGCGGGTTCACCCTGTTGGAACTGCTTATCTCCATGACACTTTTAGCGGTGATCATGGTGATTGTCCTGGGGGCCTTCCGGCTTGGTATTTCCGCGTGGGAAAAGGGAGAGAGGTCGGTGGAAGCGCGCCAACGACATCGAATCATCCTTGATTATCTGAAGCAACAGCTCTCTTCGATCCATGGTCGGAAACGGCAGACGGGAGAAGAGACCGTTCTGTCCTTGAGGGGTGATCCTAAGTCGATGGCGTTTTTCTCTCACCTTTCGATTCTGCAGAGGGAGCCTGCAGGCGTCGTTTTTGTTAACTATGAGGTCTCTCCTTCGAGAGAAGGCGAAAGGTTTCTGCTAAGAGAACTGAACACGTTGTCCCCACACGAAGCTGTTTCGGGGTATCATGCGTTCGACGGTTACGGTGAAGTCCTCCTTCAGGGGGTAAGGTCTGTCGAGTTTGAATATTTAAGTGAAGACCAGGAGAACGGAAGACCTAGATGGCAGGAAACGTGGGATGAGAAGCGAGACGGTCTATTTCCCCTGGCCGTAAAAGTTATCCTGTGGGACGCAGGAGATGAACATCCCATGACGCTAATCGCGCGAATCGAGGCCGACAGGGAGAAGATAAGCGACCATGATGCCTCCGAAAAACGGTAATAACGGAGTCGCCCTGATCATTGTTTTATGGGTGTTGAGTTTCCTTTCCACCATTGCAGGTGAATTCTGCTTTACTATGAGAACTGAGATAAATATGACCCGCAATATCAAGGAGGAGGCCCAGGCCTACTACATTGCACTGGCGGGAATCCATCGGGCCATTGCGGGTTTGACCGCAGAAGGACTATTAGACGGCAAAATGGAGAGAGTAAATGAGGCAGAGACGATTGCGTCACCGGCATGGAGGGCAAACGTGGAAATGCCCCCCATCGTATTTGGGGAGGGTCGGTATAAAGTCTGGATCAGAAATGAAGGCGGGGTCGTCAACCTGAATAAAGCGGACAGACTGCTGCTCAGGACACTTATGAGTACCTTTGATCTCAATGATCATGAAAAGGACGTTATCGTTGACTCCATTCTGGATTGGCGAGACAAGGATCATCTCCATCGGGTCAATGGAGCGGAAGACAGCTATTATCTTTCTCTTCCCGAGCCTTATGACTGCAAAGACAACGCTTTTGAGTCGATTCATGAGTTGCTGTATGTCAGGGGGATGAGACCCGATATTTTTTACGGCGGGCTGAAGGATCTAGTGACCGTTTACCCGCAACAGACAAAGGAAGAAAAGCCGGGATTGTTGGAGCGCCGGAAGGAGTCCTTCAATTTTAACCGGGTCAATGTCAATTCGGCGCCTTTTAGGCTGCTTCGATCCCTTCCGGAAATGACTGAAGACCTTTGTAGTCAACTTGTCGAATACAGGAGAGAAGGGGATTTCGAATCGTATCTCGAATTGATCGAGATCGTGGGCACAGAAGTCTTTCAGGCCATTCGGCCCTATATCACCCTCAATATCCTGCCCTTCTTTACAGTTGAGGCCGTGGGTATGATCCAGGGAAGCGACACGCAAAGGGGCCTCAGCGCCGTCGTTAAAATTCGCAGTCAACCCACGAAAGGTTTTAGAATCGTGCAATGGTTCGACACGCTCCAGAATGACGTCTTTTCGACTTTCAATGTGGATAGAACGCAAGCAAAAAAAGGAGGGGTGTTTGTTGTTTCCAACTAGTATAGGCCTCAATGTGGGGGAAGAGACTTTGAGCATGGTTTGCCTGAGGGGAACTTTCAGGGGGCCAAGAATTGCTGCCCATGTCCTTCATCCCATTAAGGGGGGCACGCCCCTGGGGGACAGGATAAGAATGGCCGGGGAACCCCTCAGGGTTTTTATGGCGGACCATCGGATCTCTTTTGCGGAGATATATGTCGGCATCCCCCGCCAATCCGTTCTTTTGAGATACATTGACCTCCCGTCGGCTGCAGAGGGCAATCTCCGAGAGACCCTGGCATATGAAATGGAGAAGTATTCCCCCTTTCCGATAGACCACGTTTTTTTTGACTTTCATGTGATTGAGGCGACTCCTTTAGATCATCGAATGAAGGTCCTGGTCGCCCTGGTCAAACGAGATTTTTTGGACCCGATATTTGAACTGGCCCAATCGGTCAGGGGTAAACTGGCCGGGGTCGAGATCTCCTCGACGGCGATTTCCAATTATTTCGCAAACACCCTGAAACGAAAGGCTGTTCCCGTCTTTGCCCTTCTCATGTCGAGAGATAATGAGGTCGAAGTGGCAGTTGTCAGGAATGGACTGATGGTCCATTCAAGAGCTATTGCAATAGAAAAAAACGGCATCGATTCCATGAATTGCCTCGGGGAAGAATTCAAGGGGTTGGAATCCTATTTGGATGACGAAATTCCTTCTATGGATGTTTTTTTCTCGGGATTTGAGGCACGGGGTGATTGGCTGGAACATTTGGAAAAGAGAACCTCTTCGGTTGTTCGCCTCGTATCTTGCCCGGTTAAGGAACCCCTCTCCGTGCCTTTATTCCCGGCTTATGGGCTTGCCCTCAAAGGCCTCTCGAAGGTTTCCACTGAAATCAATCTACTGCCGCCGGATCTGCATCGCAAGCGATCCAGGGCCGGCCTTTATGCGACGGCGATTATCTTCGGACTTGTTTTTTTTGGCGCAGTGGGTTGGGGCGCCGGGGCGAGAATGGGTCAAAAGGAGTATCTGGCCCGTTTGGAAGGGGAGATTGACCGACTTAAATCAGGGCTCGGTGATATTGAAAAGATGCACGGAGAAAAGGAAGACTTGAAAGATAAAATCGCGTTTTTGCGCCGCATGGGAGAAAATCGATGGCAGTCTTTGCAGGTTCTGAAAGAACTGAGCGACAAGATCCCCCGGAACAGCTGGGTCTCATCTGTGTTCTATTCAGAGAATGATTTGAGAATCGAAGGTTATGCAGAGTCGGCATCGGACCTGATCCCGATTTTGGAGGCATCGGACCTCTTCGAAGAAGCCGTATTTCGGTCCACCATCACAAAGAGCAAGGATGGAAAGGAACGGTTCGACATCGGTCTCAAGATAAGCTGAAAAAACGTTTTGTTTTCGGGTTGGAAACCTCAGTGCCCGGACAGGGAAGACCATGGATTTACTCAATCGATACAGAGCCCATAAAACCTCCATACTGATTACCGGTATGGTGCTGCTTGCGCTGGTTCTGGCCTATCGATTTCTGAATGTGTCTCTGGGAACATGGAGTCTGAGCGAGACGATAGAAATCAGGGAGCGGCAGCTCGAAAAATACAAAAACCGGGTCAGTGAGCTGGAAAACGCGAAGGTTCAACTCGACTCTCTTCGCAGGACCGTGAAACGTTTGGAATACGGTCTTCTGTCAGGTTCGACCCCTGCCCTGGCGGCGGTGGAAATCCAGAACATCCTCAACCGGGTAACCCGAAACCGTGGGGTCGAGATAAGGGCGGTCAAGGTGATGCAGCCTGAAACCAAGGAAGGCCGGGGATATATCGCCGTTCCCGTCCAGATATCCGTCGTGGGCACGACGAGGCAATTGAAAGAGGTCCTCTATGGCATCATGAAGTCCCGAAAGATTTTTCTCGTGAAAAAACTCGATCTCCAGGTCGCAGGAGCCGCAGGTTCGGGAGCCATCAGGGGTAACTTGGTTGTTTCAGGGTTCATGAAAAGAACCGACAGCCGTTCGGAGTAAGGAATCTGCCTATGTTTCGCAGAATATGGTTGGCAAATGGAGTGCTTATCGTCTTATTGGGCATCATTGGGATGGGAAACTATCGCGTGTGGAACCAAAGGGACAATCCCGTCCCGATGACCCCGCCCACAGGGGCTCCACCGGTATCTGACACCGATATCTCTTCAAGAAAAATCTCCATGCCCGAGTCTGTTTTCGAGAGTCTCGTGAAAAAAGATCTGTTCTCTCCGGAAAGAAAGGAATTCAAGCCGGATAAGCCCGCGCCGAGACGGTCCGGGATTCAACGGGAGTCTCTCGAAAAAGTCCTTGCCCTCTATGGAACCGTTTTATTGGAGGAATACAAGGCGGCGCTGGTCTGCGAACTCAAGAACAAAAGCGATGGACCGACGGAGCGATGGGCCCGAATGGGTGATACCGTCGGTGATGTCCGCATCGTAGAAATCAAGAAGGAGAGCATTGTCATTGCCCGGGAAGAGGAGCGATGTGAGGTCTATTTGCATGACAGGCGAAGGCCCCCAAAGACCGTGACGGCCAAGAGCGGAGAATCCAAACCGCTGGTGGTCAATGCCCCCTATCAACCCGGGGAATCGGCCCCTGGAAAGCAGAGAGGACCAAGAAATGTAAGATTCACCGTTGGAAAAAATAACGACAAGCAGTGGAACAAGTACAAGGGAGTAAAAAAACCTTCGAAAGAGATGCGAAAACGCATCGTATCCAAATACAGTCAAATGCCTCCTCCTCAGCAAACAACCCAGGTTAACGAGACGAGAGATTGGGATATGCCTGAGAAAATTGAGAAAGGGGTCCTTGAAGAAAAGAGAACTCCGATGGGAATTCAAACAAAACAGCCTCAATCAAGCATACGGGACTGGGACAGATGAAAAGATACAGGATCTATGGCGTCGTGGTGCTCTTCGGAATAACCGTTATTATGGGTTTTTCAGGGTGCGAGTGGTTAAGGCCCCATTCGTCCCAAAGGGATAGAAAGAATGCGCCTTTCCATACAGGGATCGGGATGGAGGGGGAAGGGGGCACTCAAAAATCTTCGGGACCCTGTTTTGACGAACATACGAAGGAGCCCGCCGGAAATGCCGTCGAAGGAAAAGCGGGTGCAAAGTTTCATGTCCCCACCGCAGGCGAAAGGGAGATGGGCAGAGCGTATTTCCCTGCGGCTCGGGAAAAAGGCCGGCCAGGCTCCCCCCAGGCCGGGAGAGTAAGGGTGATCGCCTCTGCAGGCGAGGGGAAGAAAGGAAAAAAAATTGAGGGCAGGGGCGAGAAGGTCAGCCTGAACTTCGATGATGCGGACTTGATGGAGGTGGTGAGGGTCATTGCCGACCTGTTAAAAATTAATTTTGCGGTCGAACCGGACGTCAAGGGAAAAGTGACTCTCCATACGGCAGGAGGGATCGAGAAGGAGAGGCTTTTACCCGTCTTCTTCCAGATTCTCGAGCTGAATGGACTGACTGCCATCAAAGAAAACAACCTTTACCGGATCGTAGACTTGAAGGAGGCCCCGAGACTCCCGATCCACACCCGGCTGGGGCACAGGGCCGGGAGGGGTGCCGGCGGTCAAAGGATCATCATTCAGGTCATCCCCCTCAACTATGCCTCCTCTCAGGAGATGACAAAAGTCATCACTCCCTTTGTCTCAGAGGCCGGAACCGTGGTTTCTTCCGAAAGGGCCAATACCCTGCTCGTTGCCGACAAAGAAGCCAACCTGACCAAGGTGCTCAAACTCATAGAGGCCTTTGATGTCGACCTCTTTGGACGGCGGAAGCACATGTTTTTCAAAATTCGATATACCGATGTCGACAGTCTTGCCGGTCTTTTGGAAGAGGTTTTTCGTCACCCGGGAGAAGGGGGTTCCGATTTGAAACTCATCCCCATCGATCGGCTCAATCTCCTTCTGGCACTAAGCAGCCATGCAAACACCTTGCACCAGATCGAGGCATTTCTTGAAAAACTCGATGTGCCGAGTGACGAAGCCGAACTCCAGATCTTCGTATATTCCATAAAGAACGGGGAGGCGAAGGAACTGGGAACTCTTCTAAATACGGTTTTTATGTCAGGGAGGGAAAACGGGAAGACGGTCCGTGTGCGTTCGGGTGAAAAATCTCAAAACCCGTTCCTCATGGGCCGGGAACAAAAGCTACAGAAAAATGGAGAGACGCAAGCGAACCCTTCCCCGGAGTCCGCTGTCTCGCAGGAGCGCAGCACGGGTGAGGCCATCGCCTCGGGAACCTTGCGAGGGGATGTGCGAATCACGCCAGACGAAGTCCGGAATGCCTTGATCATCGAGGCCACCCCCAGAGACTATCGGATTGTCAAGGGAATTCTCCGTCGCATCGATGTCCTTCCCCGGCAGGTCCTGATCGAAGTAACCGTGGCGGAGATTACCCTAGACGAATCGACTGAATTAGGTATGGAGTGGTCCTATATAAAAGGCCCAAAGTCAAGTACTTCTCTGTTAAGTGGCACCATTGGCAGTTCGGGCCTGCGTTACGTGATTGGCCAAGCAGACAGATGGAGCAATGCCCTCACTGCTTTAGCCTCAGAAAACAAGGTGAATATCATTTCTTCACCCAGTGTGCTTGCCTCGGATAACAAGACCGCCAAAATTGACATTTCAACGGAAATTCCGGTGGTGAGTGCCCAGTACCAAACTCAGGGAACCATCGATCCGATCCTGGAAACCAATATTCAGTATCGAAATACGGGGGTCATTCTGAGTGTGACACCCCATATCAATGAACGGGGACTGGTCAGTCTTGATATCAGCCAGGAAGTCAGCGAGCAGAGTACGGGTGTTCAAGTGGGAGAGGATCTCCTCCCCTCTTTTTTTAAGAGAACGGTCCAGACGACCCTGACCGTTAAACATCAGCAGACCATCGTGATCGGAGGATTGATCAAGGAGACCAAGCAAAATGGCGTTTCGGGGGTTCCCTGTCTTATCCGAGTCCCTTTTTTGAAGTGGGGATTCGGAACCGAGAAAATGTCCGTGGATAAGACAGAGATGATTGTCCTCATTACGCCCCATGTGATCACCAGTCTTGATGACGTGGAAACCGTCACGACGGAATTCAGAGAAAAACTCGGCAGTGCCTTGAAAGACACGAGTGCTCAGCGGAGAATGATGCCCTTTGATCTTCACTGACGGCAGGACTTTTGTGAAAGGGGGCCTCCCGGAAGAGAAGCGGCGTTCCAGTGAGTAAAGGTCAGGATGTGAACTGGGCCTTATGACTCATCCTTCCATGACCGGAGTTCATCGGGTCAAGGTTTTTGTCGTAACCCATTAGAAAAAACGAGGGAGAAGAGGGAAGAGGCCATCCCGGTAATGAGGCCTAAAGGAGATCTTCCGATGTCAGAGGACGTGTTTGTCATGAGAGCTTTCGGCGGAGAACGTGCCGAGTCTAAAGAGCGTTTTCAGTCCGGTGCGGAGGCGATAAGAAGACTCCTGGATTCCTCTTCTGATTTTATCACGCTTATTGATAAAGACGGCACCATCATCGAGATGAACGAGGCCGCGGCCCGGCGGTTGGGGGCCTCACCCGGTGAATTGACGGGCTTGAAAATATATGACTTGTTTAGTCCTAAGGTTGCCAAACGCCGTAGATTGGTGGATGCCTCTGTGGTTGAGTCCGGAAAACCTTTACGCATTGAAGGAATGCGGGACGGATTATGGTTCGATGCCTTCATCTCTCCCATCTTCTGCGAGGATGGGACGGTGGAGAGTCTCAGTGTTTTCGCAAGGGATATTACGGACCGGAAACACTTGGAGTGGCAGCTTAAAGAGGATAACGAGATATTGACAAAGAGGCACGAGAAATACGCGGATGAACTGGCCTCAAGGATTGCTGCACTCAAAAAAGCGTATCAAATGCAAGAAAAGTTGGCAAAGAGGCTGCAAGACTATGAGAAACAACTGAGTCACAAGACGGATAATCTTCGGGAGGCCTTCACGACCATTGAGGTGCTTATTCAGAAGCGGTCTCAGGACAAACAAAAGATTGAAGAAAATATCGTGATGACGGTAAAAGAATTGGTTTTTCCCTTTATCGAAAAATTAAAAGAGGGCCGGTTGAATGAAAAACAGATGGCCTATGTCAGCATCATCGAATCAAACATAAAGAGAATAGTGGCCCCTTTCGCCCGCCGGATGACTACCCCCTCTCTCGCTATTACGCCTACGGAAATGAAGGTTGCGGCATTGATCAAACAAGGGAAAACGACCAAGGAAATCGCAGGGTTGATCAATCTATCCATTAAAACAATCGAAACCCATCGAAAAAATATAAGAAAAAAAATCGGCATCAAAAATAAAAAAGCCAACCTCCGATCCTACCTCATGGCCCTGGAATAATGGGTAGCTCTTCTACACATTCCTTACCCAAAGTTTCAGGGTTGTTATTTTTTCATGCTTCGAGCATTTTATTGTTAAGTATATCTTTTTGAAATACCTGCACGGTTCGCGTTGATACGGTGAGTTCACGATGTGCAGAATTAAGACTTGTGTTAATCAGCCCTGAGGCTGTCCCGTAGATTCTCACCACGCGCCATCTCGAAATCTCCCTGTCTTTCTCCATCCTAATTTGATGCCACGATTATAACGGGGTGAATCACTGCCTCGCCGGGGATTCATGATTCCATCGAAAACGTCCCGAATTCCTATCAGCCTTGCAAAATATTCATGGTTTCATGAAAAAACAAACAAATCACTTTTTTACCTTATCTCGAGATGAAAGGAGGTGATAAGCCTCTCGAGGGTTTATGTCCGATGTCATGGTGTCTTTACTGACAGACTTCCCATCAACCCGTAGACACGAACCACAGGAGGGATGATTTATGAAGATTTTCAGAACAGTCCTATGGATATGCGTCATGGTGCTTGGTGTTTTATGCCTCAATCAGCCGGTCCTTGCAGGCGAAGGCGATACGCCTTATCCGGGGTATACGGGCGATCCCTTTACCGAGGATCCCTTAGAGCTTATCACTCAGGAATATTTCGGCAACAAATGGGTCAACACGATCCCCAGTGGGGTTTACAATGGGGATGGTGAATTGATCATGTCTCCCTATGAACACCATGGGTATATGGCCGGTTCTCCGGCGCAACTGACCGCCTATGATGGCGAGATGGGGACCTATGCCTACTTCAAAAAGCTTGCCGAACGTTCGCCCCGGGTCAAGATGTGGAATATTGGAAAGACATTTCTTGGACTCGATGAGTATGTCGTCGCCATATCCACAGAGGACACCATAGCCCGCCTGGATGAATACCAGGAGAACCTCCAGAAACTCGCGGATCCCCGTAAATTGGGTTTCCCAGGGGACGAGGAGGGGGCGGATGCGGCGGCCGAGGCGCTGATCGCAGACAGAGGCAAGGTGAAGCCTGTCTACTGGATCTGGGCCAAGGTCCATTCGTCCGAGATCGGCGCGAGTGAGATGTGTATGGAACTTGCCTACAGGCTTGCCGTGGATGAACGTCCGATGTTCAAAGAGATCAGAGATAATTCGATCGTGATGATTACCGATCCCAACCCCGACGGCACCGAGATGACCGCCAACTGGGTCAATTTCTGGCTGGATTCCGGGACCGGGTGGGAGCCAAGTGCCCCCTATTACAACTGGTATACCCAGCATGATAATAATCGGGATACCCATACCAACTCCCAGCCGGCCCAGCTCAACCTGGTGAGGGAAGTCAAGAATTGGCCAGCCCAGGTGTGCCTCGACATCCACCAGTCCGTGTTTCTGACCTATACCTTTTCCGGCATGGAACCAACCTACCCTGCGATTGATCCAATCAGTCAAACCGAATGGCAATGGCTGGCGTCAAGAGAACTCAACCAGGCTGAACAGTTCGGGATGCCGGGTGTTTGGGAATATAAATATGTGAACATGTATTATCCCTTCTACCAAATACAGACGCTGAATTTCAGGAATGGAACCGGGAAATTTTATGAAATATGGGGGAGAACCTATCCCACCACTTATTCCAGGTCAGGACCCTTCAGGTTTGGTAGCACCGACCTGGGAGAGTGGAAGTGGTACAACCCTGCTCCCTACAAGTATGATGATATTGTCTGGTCTTTCCGAGACAATAATAATTATTCTCAGACCTGGACCCTGACCACCGGCCGGGAAATCGCACGCAATGCCTCAGTCTTCCTGGAAAATTACTGGGTCAAGGCCAAAAATTCGGTCTCCTGCGCCGGGAGAACGGATCACGGCAGTACAGGGGACATTACCTATCCCCATGCGTACGTGGTGCCTTCCAAACAGAAGGATATGCCCGATACCATCACGATGATCAACAATCTCCTCTACAACGGTCTCGAGATTCATACTGCGGATAAGAGCTTCAAGGTCGACGGCACGAAATACCCCAAAGGGAGCTTTATCATCAGGATGGACCAGCCGGATTCAAGGCTCGCGTTTGCCCTCTTTACGGGTCAGCCGTGGCCGGCGGACTCCCCTGCCCCCTATGACGCGACAGGGTGGGAGTATGACCTGATGCGGGATGTCGAGGTCGACGACATTTACAACCCGGACATCTGGAACAAGCGAATGACCCTCATCACCGATGAGCAGTTGGCCCAGAGCGGAAAGGTCAGCAAGGAGGCCTTCAAAGGGGCCTATGTCATCGATCACAACAGCATCAATAATATCGTCACGCTTTTTTTTGCCCTGGCGGGAGAAGGGTTTGAGTGTTATATGGCCGACGGGGCAAAGAATGCCATCGATCCCGGAGATCTCCTTGTTCCAGTTCAACAGCCGGGTGTCTACGAGGCCCTGGAAGCAATGGTCCCGGAACTGGGCCTGACGATGCACACAGTAGGGAAAAGTAAGTTCAATAAGGTGGCCAAACATGAGCTCCATGCGCCCAAGGTGGGTGTCTATCACTGCTGGCGGTCCATTCAGGACGGCGGCTGGTCCAGGTTCACCTTTGAGCAGTTCAAGGTTCCCCACGACGACATTACCCGTGTGGATGTTCTGGCGGGAAACCTGAAAGAAAAGTATGATGTCATTTTTCTCCCCGATGTCAGTGCGTCAAGGATCTATTCCGGAGACGCCCCGGGGAGCGTTCCTGAGGAAGTCTGGTACGGTCCCGTTCGCACAACTGCGCGGACCGGCGGGCTGCAGCAAGCGGGAATGGACGCTCTCAAGCAGTTTGTTGACGACGGCGGCCTGCTGATTTGCAATAATGCCTCCTGCGACCTGCCCTTCGACTACGGTCTCATCGATGGGGTGACGATGTTGAAGGCCCGCACCTCGGGCAATTACTTCAACGCCCCCGGACCTGTCTGTAAGATCGAACCCAGCCTTGCCCATCCGGTCGCCTACGGTTCGGATGAATACGAGCACATCTACCAGAATCAGAGTCCCGTTTTCACCGCCCCCGGCGATTGGGTGGTTGCCGCTTATCCCGCTGACCCGACCGCCATCATGATGAGCGGGTTCCTCGAGGGTTCCGAGGAGGTCGCGGGGAAAGCCGTCATAGTCGATGCTCCGGCAAAAGACGGCACCGGTCATGTGGTCCTGTTCGGCACCGACATTACCTATCGGTGGCAGTCTCATGGGGCTTATTTCTATCTGTGGAACGCAATCATGAACTGGGATGTCTAAAAACCATCTAACTCACATTAAGTGACCAGTGGTCTGACGGGAAGCCGCCTTCTAATCCTGAGGGCGGCTTCCTTTTTGGTACGCTAGGCATGGAGTGAATCTTGAGGGTGCAAGTCCCTTATAGGCCATAGTGGTCGGAACTTTTAGCCAAGGGCAAGGGCGTTGTCTTGAGGCAATGTCTTGAGGAAGCCGGAGGCAAAATTCGGACCTGACGAACAGAAATCGGATAGAAGGTCGACGTCGCGGGGTAATTTGGCATTGAACAAAGACGGCCGATAACCATTCGGACACGGCGCAGGTTAATGGGGAGAAGATTGACTCGGCGTGGTCCCTGTGAGCCCCCTTTCGGGGGGCTCCTGAGCAGATGCGCCGGGCGGTGGGGTTTCATTGCGGAGAACATTCCAAAATGGAAAATTCGGCCTTTTCGATGAGTCCTTCCATTTCCAATTCTGGGTCCGGGTTCATTTTTCCAAAGATATCTACATCAACCGCTCTACCATATAGAAACTCATCGTGTTTCTGCCATAACTTGAACAGGTGGGTTTGAGACAGCGAGACATGTAGGTAAGCGGCGGCACACAGGCCCTTGTATTCTTGCACGGTTTTTCCAAAGGTATTGAAAAATGCCGTTTGTTCCTGCTGTAATTTCTCAGTCCATTTCTGTGACCATGCCCGGAAATGGTCCGGATCCTTTACCGCCTTCTTTAATTCAGCCCGCATGGCCTTCACGGTTTTCAAATGCTTCTTGAACAAGTCTAATTCGGCCTTCAGAGCGGTCAGGGCCTCGGGCGTCTCCGCCTTTGGAAGGTTGATTCGGAAGGTCTTGACCATCCTCAGCTTTCCATCTCGTATGTAAGGACCCTCATACTCGGAAAGCTTTTCGAGCACATCCGGTTTTTGCCAGTTTTTATTGAAACTGGCGAACAACGAAGCTTCAAATTGGCCTGAGAGGGTATATCCTCTATTGCTGAATCCTATGCTCTCAAAATGCCCTTTTTTGACTAGAATTTTGAAATCGCGGGCTTCATAACCCACCTTTTTTCTCAAAAAAACGGCCAGTCTTGTGCCGTCAGGCAGATTTGTTTCACCCCGCAGGACGGTCGAGGTTCCTTCCTGCCGGTGCTCGAGAGTTATCTCAAGTGGAGTTGCAAGAGCATTGGTATTCGAGAAAAAAACAAGACCGAAAAAGACCAAAAACCACCTATACATAGATTATCCTCCTTGGCTTGAATCGGTTGACCCATTATAATGACACCCTCTGCCATACCGTTGCTGCTTTATAGGTTCAGTATATGCTCCTTGAGACTGATTTACTCCTCCACCATATAATCCTTGAGTTTTTGTTTTAAAGAATCCGGCCATACCTCATCATTGAGAAAGGCCGACACCTCCTCTTTTGTGAGGGAATCCATGATTTTTTTCGGAAGGTTCCTCATGGCCTCCAGCCTTTCGGGCGCGGGTTTCCTGCTTTGGGACATTTTATCATCCATTTCTCTCTCCTTTATCTCATGCTTCTTAGAATTTCATATAGAGCCCAAGAAGATACAACTTGAAAGGCATTGACCGAACCGGTCTGAATACCCCGAAATCCATCGCCTCATTCGCATATCATTGTTGAAATCAAATTATTTGGAAAAAGGCCTGATCACCCGAAAGGTATTTGATGTCTGCCAGTTGGTCTTGCTAAATCCCGGTTATTCCGGGGGCGTCGCATCGTAGAAACCGCTGCAGTGTGCGGGAGGTGTGACGACTGACCCGTATGAGCTTTAGGCAGCAAAGACTCCGGCCCGGAGGTAGGAATGACCGAAAGTAGTCCCGCGATGCGCAGGACAGAATGACGACTTGATGGTGGCTCAGGGATACCGTGCGTTTATTGACTCGTTATATTCAACGAGGGTATAGTAAACAATGGACATAAGTCAAGGAAGTGGGACGCATATTTTAAAGGGAAGGGGGACGTCATGAAAAGGGTTTGGGCAGTGATTTTGGGAGGCGTGTTAGGCCTTGCGCTCGTCGGCCTGTCTTCTGGGTCCGGTTTCGGGGCGAAAAAACAGAAAGCATTTCCTGACATTCCGAGGGTAAGTGCCAAGGAACTCCAGTCCATGATAGGACAAAAGAATGTGGCCATTCTGGATGTGCGTCCCCAAGAGCAATGGGAGAACAGCACTAAAAAAATTCCAGGGGCCGTTCACGAAGACCCGATAAAGGTGTCGTCCTGGGCCGATAAATATTCCAAAGACGAAACCGTTATTGTCGCTTACTGAGCGTGACCCGGCGAATCTACCAGTGCCCGGGTGGCACGTCAGCTGATAAAAAAGGGTTTTTCCAAGGTATATTGTCTTGAGGGCGGCCTGAATGAATGGATCGATACGGCTTGTCCGATTGAAACCAAATGGACCATCAAGAAAGAATGCGTCACCTGCCATACCAATGTCACTCCGGGCATTGTATCAGACTGGAAATTGAGTAAACACAGCAATCGTGATGTAAGTTGTTCGGTTTGCCATGGGGCCAAGCATATGTCGGAGGAGGATGTGGACTTCGTGGCACCGGTGAATGCCGACAAGTGCGGCACCTGTCATCAGGTCCAGGGCGACCAGTTCAAGGCCGGGAAACATGCAGTGGCTTGGGCCGCCATGAAGGCCATGCCGACGGCGCATTGGCAACCCATGGCGCTTACCGAAGGCATGAAGGGTTGCGGCGGTTGTCATAAGCTCGGGATCAAATCTTCGGAAGAGGTTCAGGCCCTGAAGGAAGAGGGTTCCGGTTTCGGTTTGGCCTCATGCGACGCCTGCCACACACGTCACACCTTTTCGGTAAAAGAAGCGAAACAACCCCAGGCCTGCCAGACCTGCCATATGGGATTCGATCATCCCCAATGGGAGATGTATTCCGCTTCAAAGCACGGGGTGCGATATCTCTTGAAACAAAACGGCATCCTGCCGGATACGGCCATGGCCCCCACCTGTCAGACTTGCCATATGGGTGAGGGAAATCATGATGTCCGGGCCGCATGGGGTTTCCTTGCCGTCAGACTTCCTATGCCGGAGGACAAAGTGTGGGCGGAGGCCCGAAAAACCATCCTCCAGGCCCTTGGCGTCTTGGATCCTAAAGGCAAACCAACGGCCAGGCTGGAGGTCGTAAAGAAGGTGGATGTGGTCCGTTTGACCGAGGAAGACTGGCAGAAGGCACGCAGCGATATGGTGAAGGCCTGTAATCAATGCCATTCCATCAACTTTGCCAAGGGAGAGCTGGAAAAGGGCGACAGCATGATCCGAGAAGCGGATATCCTGATGGCGGAGGCCATTCGTGTTGTTGCCGGTTTGTATGAGGATGGCCTTCTTAAAAAGCCGAAGGCTTACGCGTATCCTTTTCCTGATCTCCTGGCTTTTCACGATGCGCCCACATCCATCGAGCATCGATTGTTTCTCATGTTCATGCAACACCGAATGCGGACCTTTCAGGGGACCTTTCATGCCAATCCGGATTACGCCCTCTGGTATGGCTGGAGTGAGATGCAACAGGACTTGACTGCGATTCGTGAGATGGCTGAGGCCTTAAGGAAACGGGCCAAATAAGTAAAAGGAAGGCCGGCCGGGTCAAGGGCCTTTGACATCGAACCAGGGAAAGCCCCCCATTTTTCATTGACAAGCCACCCCCTTTGTCTTAAGAGGAGGTGGTTTTTTTTGCTTTGGAAGTCGAAATGAATGTCTTTTCCAAATTCAGAAACGGAACGGGTGTAATACGACAATGACATATGTAATGGGAATAGATATCGGCTCATCGCATTCAAAAGGCATGGTCCTGAGGGGTGAGGAAATGGTTGCTTCCTTTGAATGTGCCTCGGGGGGAGATTTCAAGGTTATCGCCTGCAAGGTGCGCGATGAGCTTTTCGCCAAGGCGGGATTGTCATCAGGGGAAATCAGTCGTACCATTGCGACCGGGTATGGGTCAAAACAGGTTGATTTCGCCTCCGAGATAAAATCGGATTTCTCCTGCCATAGCAGAGGGGTTCATCATCTTTTTCCTTCGGCCAGAACGGTGATCGATGTGGGGGATCTCTACAGCAAAGTCTTTAACATTGACGGTCGCGGCAGCCTGCAGAAATTTTTGTTGAGCGGGAAGTGTGCGGGCGGGAGCGGCAGGGTTTTACAGGTGATCGCAAAGGTGCTTCATGTGAACGTGGAAGAAATCGGCAAATTGTCCATGCAGTCAAAGCACCGGGTGGATTTCAATACGGGGTGTGTCGTATTTGCAGAATCCGAGGCCGTCTCGAGGTTGGCTGAGGGGGTGCTCAAGGAGGATCTTCTGGCCGGAATCCACCGTGCCCTGGCCTCTCAGCTCAATAGCCTCGGGGAAAGGCTGGGCATTGAGGAAGATCTTGCAGTCGTGGGCGGAGGAGGCAGGGATATAGGGCTTGTCAAGGCCCTGGAAGAGATGATGGCTCTTCATATCCTGGTCCCTGAAGAACCCCATATGACAGCGGCTCTCGGAGCCGCCCTCTTAGCTGGAGACAACCTCGGAGCCATTTGAAAAAAGGGAGTCACCTAGGAAGACCCCGGACTAAATATTTTTTTTATCCCAGTCTCGACCAGATGAGAGGTCAAGTTGCTACCACGTTTTTCCTTTCACCTCGAAATTTTGAGGGGTGTGGATCCTTAGGTTAAAACATTGCTTTCCTTCCTCTTCGATGACGCGTTCTCCCCATCTTCACAATAATTTTGAAAAATTTTGTTTTTAATGGCTTTTTGGGTAATATTACAAAGGCTTATGCTATGCTGGCGTAATTATTATGTAGCTATAATGTAGATATTTTTCTTGAAATTTAAGGATAAATTGTGTATTTATAGATTGCTTTATTTCTAGTCGAATGTTGCTTCTGGGTGCCCCTGTGGGGTTTTGCTGCTGCTAGCTTCGATGTATATTTGAGATAGAACAGCTAGAACTAAAAAGGAGATCAAACTGATGAATGCGAAAAACAGTATCATTTCGTCAAAGGTCGAATCCTATTACAAGGACTACGGGCAAAGGGCCAGAGAGCTGAATGGTGAGGGAAAGAAACTCATCGGCTATGTCTGTTCCTTTGTCCCTGTGGAGATGATCACGGCTGCGGGATGTATTCCCTTTCGAATAAGGGGGGATGTGGGGGAGCCGATTACCAAGGGCGATACCCTGCTGGAGACAATTGTCTGCCCCTTTGTCCGCAGTTGCTTTGATCTTGCGGTCAAGGGTAAGTACGACTTTCTTTCGGGGGTGGTCATTCCCCATGCCTGCGACAGCATGACCAGGAGTTATCCCGTTTGGAGTTACTCCCTGGAATTACCCTATTCACATTTTATCAATATCCCCTCGGTGGTCAAAGAATCCGCCTTTGAGTTTTTCAATGAAATTCTGAAGACCTTCAAGCAGAGCCTTGAAGAGTACATGGGAAAAGAAATTTCGAATGACGACCTGGCCGATGCCATCAAGCTCCACAATGCAAATCGCGACAAGGCCAAGGCCATTTATGAATTCCGAAAAGCGGATCCGCCGATGCTTACGGGCGTTGAACTCACGAAGATCATCACCGTCGGGACGAGTCTCCCTGTTGAAGAGGCCAATGCCCTGTTTGACGAGGTTCTGGAGGAACTGGGCCGGAGGTCTGAGTCGCCGGTCGAGAAGGGACCTCGCATTCTCGTGGACGGCGCTTGTGTGGACAACTTCGAGCTGATCAAAATTATTGAAGATAGCGGCGCCAATGTGGTCGTGGATACCATCTGCAACGGCACCAGGGACTCGTTCCCTCATACGGACGAAGGGGGCGACCCCATCGATGCCCTGGCGCATCGTTACCTGGACAAGGTCAATTGCCCCAAGACCTACCGGAACAACGAAGCCGGTACTTTTGAAGGGGACATTGCCGCCCGCTTCGGGGATATCGGCAAGTTTTCCAAAGATTTCAAGGCGGACGGCGCAGTCCTTTACGTCTATAAATACTGTGACCCCTTCGGCTTCGAGGTCCCGGCAAGAAAGGCTTACTACGAATCCATCAACGTCCCGCTTCTTTATCTCGAGGATCTGTATTCCACTGGGACGATTGGCCAACTCAAAACGAGAATCCAGGCATTTCTGGAGATGATCGGTTAAAGCGGATTCTGTGATAAGGAGGATCAAGGTAATGGCTGAAGAAACAAAGAAAAAACATAGGAAAAGAAGAACAGCAACCAAGGCGGCTGCATCTATCGGCCCCATGGTCAAGGAATTCATAGGAGGTACAAACAGGGCAAGGGCGGAGGGAACCCATAAACTCGCTTATACCTTCATCGTTTGCCATCATGAAGAGATCCTGAGGGCCATGGATGTCCTTCCCGTCTGGACCGAGAATTTTGCAGGCATCTGCGGCGCCATCAGGGATTCGGAACGGTTTCTCCAGCGGGCGGAGTCCCTGGGGTTCTCGAGGTCTCTGTGCACCTATGCCCTTTGCGGGCTCGGTTTCGACCAGTGGAGAGAGGAGCTGGGAGAAATGCCGCCGGATGCCCCCTGGGGCGGACAGGCAAGGCCCGATTTCATGATATCGACCGGGCAGATTCTTTGCGACCCACGGGCCAAATGGTATCAGGCTGCACAGCAGTATATGCCGGATGTCCCCATTTACAACATCGACCTCCCCTATCCCCTCTATGATCCGAAGCATGATCACCGGGAGGTCTGGGGCTATTATCACAAGTATATCGTCAAGGAAATGCGAGGTTTTGTTTCTTTTTTAGAAGAACAGACCGGAAAGAAGATGGATTATGATCGGCTCAAGGAATACGTTGCATTGAGCGACAAGACCTGGAACCTGGTCGAGGAGACGTATAACCTCAGAGCGGCAAAACCCTGTCCCATGGGCACGGGTGATGCCATGAATACCATGGTGCCCATGAATTTCAAGATGGCCAGTCAGGAGGCCTACGATTTTTTTCTCGGCCTCAATGCCGAACTGAAGGAAAAGAACGCCAAAAAGGAAGGCGTAGTTGCGGACGAAAAATACCGGCTTCTCTGGGGTGGCGGTCTGCCGTCCTGGTTCGCCCTGGGTGACTTCAACTACTTTAACAGCAAAGGGGCCGTCTTTCCGGCGGAGACGACCTATCGCATGGTCGCGCCCCTTTATGAAATGGATATTCCCGAAACCGATGATCCTATTGAACACCTGGCCTGGAAGTGGTTGGGTTATTGGACCTTCTGGTATGACAAGGCGAGGAAGCGGCCCGGAAGCCACCCGGATGTGGAGTGGCTGATCAATTATATCGAGAGGTATGATATCGACGGCGTGGTGATGCATGAGGCCTTCTCGTGCCGTTCCTGGCATGTCGGGCTCATCTGGCAGCTTCAGCAGTTGGCAAAAATCTACAAACCCATCCCCGTATTGATGCTTGGGGACAGTGGCCAGAAGAAGGAGGGGAAACGGGAACTTCCATCCCTGATCCTGGAGAGCGACATCATCGATATCACATCCTATTCCGAGGTCGATACGAGAAATAAGATCGATGCCTTTATCGAGACCCTGGAATCCATTGAAAAAAGTAAAGTCAATTAACCCAAAGGAATAATGACTAAATATTATGCAGGTATTGATATCGGTTCAACCATGACCAAGGCGGTGATCCTCCAGGAGGGGATCATCGCCTCCGTGATTGGACCGACCGGCCCGGAACACAGGATCCTGGCCAACAGGGTGATGGAAAAGGCCCTTGCTAAGGCCGGGCTTCCCTTTTCATCCATTACCTATATCGTGTCTACCGGTTACGGGAGAATCAATGTGCCCTTTGCAGACAAACAGGTCACAGAGATCAGTTGTCATGCCAAGGGCATTAGTTATCTTTTCCCCCGGGCCAAAACGATCGTTGATATCGGAGGGCAGGACAGCAAGGCCATAAAAATAAATGCCAATGGCCGGCCCATCGATTTCGTCATGAACGACAAATGTGCCGCAGGCAGCGGCCGGTTTATAGAGGTGATCGCAGACACGCTGGGTCTCAAACTGGAAGACATGGGAGGTGTTTCCCTTCAAAGCAAAAATCCTGCAGGTGTGAGCAACGTTTGCACCATATGGGCACAACAGGAAGTAGCATCAAGCCTGGCAAAGGGCACGCCGGTTCCGGATCTGGTCGCAGGGATCCATAGATCCTTGGCGGACAGGGTCGCCCGTATGGTCAAGCGATTGAGGGTGGAACCGGAGGTCATCATGACCGGAGGCGGTGCGAAAAATATCGGATTGGTGCATGCCCTTGCAGAACAACTCGAAGAGGATGTCCAGGTCCCGAAGGAACCCCTGCTCACCGGGGCCCTCGGTGCGGCCCTGCTTGGAAGGGATCTTGTCGAGAAGGCGTCCCAAAACAACACGGCGCTGGAGACCAAGGAACGGGTTCTGGAGACCGTAAAGATTCTATGAAAAAATAAAGAACCTTCTTTCTACGCCCTTCACACCTGGTTCTGGAGATCAGGAGTGGCGGGCGTGTCGTTTTGGGTCGGATGTAAAAATCCGCGTTTTGTCACTTTGAAATTAACCATTAACTCCTCCCCTCAAGAAGACAGTCAAAAATAGGGGAACTCGGATTTTTTGTCAAACCGTCAACCTCGAATCTCGACAGTTGACCGATGTTTCAAACTGGGGCCGTCAAAGAAAGCCGAGATCGTCCACCATTCCTGCGACACAGCGGGCAACGGGCAGGGACGCGGTCAATCCTGGGCTGTCGATGCCGAGGTGGATATGAGAGGTCTTCAAAGGTGGGGGTTAGATGAATGCCCACCGTAAAATGGGTGCCATGAGGGGTGATGTGGGGTATATGTTCCTGCCTTTCAGTTCCAGCACAGGCTCCTTGGTTCCGTAAAACTTGTAGCTGTCACCCCTGATGGGATCCAGGGCAAAAGGGGAATGGGGGTTCAAGAAGAGGGCCACCAGATCGGCATTTACGTCGGCGGCGTTGATGGCAATGGAAATATCGCTGGACATGGATGCCGAAACCCTTGGGATCAAGCCACACGGAACTCCCGTAACCGAGCCAGAAGGGGATAGCTTTCAAGGGACGGAAGTAATCGGCAAATTCGATATTTTTCAGGGTTTCATCCACGTCAGCCTGATCGCTGCCGGGAAAGTTAAGGATCAGATTGCCGGTCAGGGCCGGGAGCCCGGGGGTCTCACAATTTTTCATGATCTCCAGATTCGTCATGGCTGTCAATGCCGCCCTGGTCGTGGTGGCCCGAATTTCAGCGAAGAGACTCAAGTCCCGGGGGAGGTGGGCGATTTCTTCGAAGAGCCCCTGCAGATTCCCGGGAGGGAGAGCGTTGTCCATAAAAGAGACGGAAAGGGTCTCGTACCTTTCCGTCAGGGTCTTGAGTTCCCTGACGATCCTTTCCCGGGATTTGGCCCTGTATCCCTTCCACTGGATGTTGAGGTTGCAGAAGGCGCATCCCCTATGCCTCCCTTGAATCGAATTCTGTAGCCACCAGCATCCTCGGGAGATTTCCATGGAGAGTTCCGGAAAGGGAAGGGCGGAGTAAGTTGCTTCTGCCAGCAAGTCCTTTTGGAGATCTGCCCGTAACGGCCGTGGCCCAGGGCATGGGTTATAGCCAGATAGACATGATGGGAATCCACAGAGACTTCTGGAAGTTCCCTGTTCAGGTAGGCCTTTAACGCCCCAAGTTGAATCGAGGGTCGGTAGAAAAGTGGCCAGGGTGTTGAAATAAGGGCAATTTGTGTCATTTCGGGGGCCATCAATCCGGTTTTTTCCCTCCTCTTTCTTTGAGATTCAAGGTCTTTCTGACAAGCTCTTTTTCAGGAACCTCCGCCCCGCTGTGGGCCTCGGCCAGCCCAGGGTCTTGTTTCTGCGGCTTCCCCTGGGTTCCGTAAGAGCCCCGGCTACTGAGAGATCCTTGCGCTGCACCATCTTGAGGTATTCGATAAAACGGGGATAATAATCCGTTTCCAGATCCCTGTCCATTTCCCAACAAGTGCTGGCAAGGGCATGAAAGGCATCGTACCCCACACAGCGGTAAATGCATGTTCCCAGCCTTTCAGCAGTGAAGGTTCCGGCCTCGGCCTTTTTGACCAGATCCTGCCTGCTCGCGTTTACATGGGTGTAGCGGTTGACCCTGTCATCAATCAGGGGTGAGTAACAGGCCATGATCTGGCTGTATTGTAGGTCGAGTGCCCACCTATAGCTCGCCTTGTTGGCCTCAACAACGGTTCGCGTATTTTTGTTATCAAGGACGTTCTCAATCCTCTTTCCGTTCATGAAGACCCTTGGACGGAGGGCCTGAGGCTTTCTTCGAATTCTGCCGGGGTCATGAGGGCCATCGTTCATCTCCTTTATGCTTGGGCTTGTCTGGACGTTTACTGCACTTTGGATCCTTTGCAAATCCTTGAGGCGTAAAATGCAGGAATCGTGCGGTCACCTGGCAGGAGCGGCAGGAGGTGAAAATCGACTAAAGGTGATTTAGATCTCAGGTCCAAGAGGGTGTTGGAAAATGACTCATAAGGATGCGGATCGGTCCTGGGGAGACCTCTTTTGTCAAGTAAGGGACAACAGGAGAATCTTGTACCCTCGTCGGGATAAAAAGCCTGCCAGTTCTCCAGGAAGGTTTAAAGGGGTGGCAAGTATGGATTGACCGCTGCTGTCACGAAAGGTGATGCCCGGAATCGTTATCCGAATGTTCCGGGTTTCCGGCCCGCTTGTTGCCATAAAGGACCGGGGCTCGGAATCAAAAGGGGTTCCGAGGAAATCCAGAGCCTTGGTAATCAACACCAGGGGGTCTTTTTCTCCTGTGAGAGACAGGACCGAAAAATTGTGCTCCCGAAGAAGAGAAATGATTTCGGGGCCAAGGCCGGACAAATCAATGATGGCGTCTTTTTTTTGGGCATTCAAGAAAAAATCGGCCTTGATCATGAGGTCGAAATCTTTTTTTTGGCCCTTATAGACGGGGATTTCCACTGTCTTTGAAAATTTTCGTCCTGATATCTTCAATAACGTTTCTATGAGGTCGGAGGCCTGATTGCCGGGTCTCAGAATTTCCTTCTGGATTTCGTCCGCTACCTCGGATTGAGCCTCCGGGGGATATTCAATCATCTCGACTCCGAGCCCTTTCAGAAATCCTTTGATCTCCCTGGGAATCCTGGGAGTCGAAGGGTCTGTAAGGGTGAGGGCGATAATCTGATTCTCCGGATTTTCGGAAGAGGGTGGCACCGGCCTGATGACCCAGTCGGCCGCAATGTGAATGCTCATGTCCCCCCCCAGTTCAAGGGGTTCACCGGAAGGGTAAATTTCGAAATAACTGCACAGGGGCAGGATCCTGTCGAGGGCGCCTTTGAGATCTATTCCCTTTTCCAGTGCAATGATACGATAATTTTTCCAGTCCGACTGGATAACCTGGGCTATTTTCGAAGGCATCTCACGGTGAATGTCAACGATAATTCGGTTTCCGTTGGAGAGATTGATCACCGGAAAGGATTCGGCATTGAATGTCGCCTGCCCGCCTGACTTGAGAGGGATGAAATGCTGTCCCGTGTTGACCCATTGTTCGCCCATTTCAAGAAAAATAGATCCCAGTCGGTTGCTCAGCTCAAACAATGCCCCCCGGGCGGCCTCATCCTTTTGCTCTTGGGGAGGTGGTGCAGGCAGGGGTTCCTTGATGGGTCCTCTAACCATATGAGGGGAGTAGACCGGCAGCCTTATTTTCTGGTTGGGGTAGATGAGATCCAGGTCACCGACCGTAGGGTTCAGTTTTTTTACCAATTCGAGGTATTCGGAGTAGAGGGCCTTGGAAGGGATGTCATAGCGTTTGCTGATGATCTTTGTAAGGCTGTCTCCGGGCTTGACGGTGTAATTTTCCAGGTCCATGTCCTTCAGTTCCGCAACGGTAATCGGAATTTCAGGCTTTTTGCCGGCCATCCCGGAGCTGCCTTTGACCGGGGCAATGGTGAGGGGAATGATAATCTCCTGACCCGGATGGATCAGATCCAGGTTGGCAAGCGACCTGTTGAGGCCTTTGAGCATAGCCAAAAGCTTCGGCAGGTCACGCTTTGCCAGCAACCCCCGCTCTCTTAGGAGCTGCCAGAGATGATCACCCTCTTTGATTTCATAGGATTCTGTAAGGACCTTTTTGCCCTCTACTTCAATGATTTGTTTGTCCACCTCTGCGGTTTGAACCAGGGATATGGCGTAGGTGTCCTCCTCCGCTGCCCGGCCGGGAGTATGGTGCAAGGTGGTCAGGAGGATCAGGCAGAAAACCATGAGATAACGGGTCAGGCTTTGTATGGGAGACGTCATATTTTCCTTATTTTTATCAATAACTTCATTTAGTTTAAATAGTTATATTGAAAAGTGTCAATATATTTCTAAATGCTGTGGCCTGATCTACTATATATTGGTTTCCTGGGCGCATAATATACATTATGTGGTATTTGTTCTTTACAAAAAACAATAAATCTGTTAAAGAAAATTTCCAAGCATTTTCATTAACCTGGGACGGTGGAAAGCCCTATGCGAATAAAAAAGATCTTCATCACCGGCTTTAAATCCTTTATGGACCGAATGGAAGTTATTTTTCCTGGAGGGTTGAGTGCCATTGTCGGTCCGAACGGCTGCGGCAAGAGCAATATTGTGGATGCCATCAGGTGGGCCATGGGCGAGCAGAGTGCCAAGCTCCTGAGAGGCCGCCAGATGGAGGACGTGATTTTCGGAGGCGCAGACGGGTTTAAGCCATTGGGCATGGCGGAAGTATCTCTTGTGTTTGAAAACGGCAACGGGTCATTTCCCGCAGAGTTCGCAAACCACAGTGAGCTCTCCGTGACCAGGCGATTGTACCGGTCGGGTGAGAGTGAATATCTGCTGAACAACGTATCCTGCCGGCTCAAGGATATCCAGGAAATCTTTATGGATACGGGCCTCGGGAATCGGGACTATTCGATCATCGGGCAGGGAAAAATCGGATCGATCATTGAGCAGCGGCCCGAAGAAACCAGGGCCATGCTGGAAGAGGCCGCCGGGATCACGAAGTACAAGAGAAAAGTAGAGGAGACCAGGAGAAAGATCGAACTGACAAAGGGAAATCTGCAACGCGTTGAAGATATCCTGGTGGAAGTTGAAAGGCAAATGCGGTCTCTCAAGAGACAGGCCGCCAAGGCCATGCGATACAAGACTATCGGTCAGGAAATTCAACGCCTGGAACTCATCCTGAGTGCCAATACCTATCTCGAACTGACACAAGGCGCCAACAACAGGATGCAATCTACAGAGGATTTGGTTCACGAGGAAATCGCGCTTTCAACTGCTTTTTCAGGTATCCAGGCCGGCATAGAAACCATGAACCTGGAATTGGAAGACAAGGACAAATCCATTTCCGGTATGAAGGAGGCTTATTTTCAGCTCAAAGGAATCGTCAACAAGAGGGAGTCTCACCTGGCGTCTTTGGCGGGTGAAAAGCGGATGCAGGAGGAATTAAAAGGGCGTCTGGAAAGAGAAAAGGATGATCTCGGGAGAAAATTGACGGCCCTTCGCGAGGAACGGGGTCTTTTGCTTGAAAAGATCGAAAAAATAAAAAGGACGTCCTCTGATCTTGAAGGGGAGATCAGTTCCTTGGAGCAGCGGGTAAAGGGAAGACATGACCTGCTCAAGGAGGCCAAGGAAATCTATGAAGAGGCCCGGACGAGGGTGAATTCACGGGTGTCCAAGGAGATGAGCCTTACCCAGGAATCGGGCTACCTGAACAAACGGATCGAAGAGATCACGGATACTCGTACAAGACTCGAGAATGAAAAACAAGACGTAAATCTCAAACTCGAAAATATTGCACAGGCCTCCAGCAGGAAAAATGAGATTCGGGAGGCCCTGGTTGTCAAGCTCGAAACCATTGAACAGGATGTTTTGCGGGAAAAATCAAGATCCGCTGAACTGGTTTCAACCGGCAAGGAGCTGGGGGCTCAGTTTAGAAGTGTCGAGACCGATCTCAACCGCCATCAGTCGCGATTGGTTACTTTGCGGTCCATGACCGAGAACTTCGAGGGCTACAAGGTTGGCGTGCGGACGATTATGAAGGCTGATGATTTGGGGGCGCGGCGTGAGGGCCGTATCCTGGGATTGGTGGCCGATATCCTGCGGGTAGACCCTGAATTTGAGCAGGCCGTGGAAGCCGCCCTGGGGGACAAACTGCAGTACGTCATCGTCGAAAGCCAGAGAGACGGAAAAGAAGCGGTTGAATACCTGAGGTCCAGGGCAAAGGGCAGGAGCAGTTTCATCCCCATGGCCGATCTCGACGGGAACGGGCATGGAGGCAACCACACCGGTTATCGTCTTTTGAAGGATGTGGTCACCGTGCCGGATTCCTATCGTTCCCTGATGGATGTCCTCTTAGGGAATACCTCCCTGGTGGATGATCTCGGCCAGGCCATATCCGCGTGGGCCGGCAACGGGAAAACCCAGGCTTTCGTGACCCGTGAAGGGGATGTCGTAGACCCTTCGGGCATTATCAGCGGGGGCAAGGTCGCCAACACGTCTCACGGGATTCTCGCCAGAAAAAGAGAGATCGACGAACTTCAGGAAAAAGTGACCTCTCTGGAAGGTGCCGGTGAGGAACTTGAAAGACGTTTGAATGAGAATAGTATCGAGATCGAGAAGAAAAACAAGCTCCTGGAGCGGTTGATGGAGGAGAGGGCTTCCTGCCAGGACAAAATAAACGATCTTGACAAGGACAATTTCCGTCTCAGTCATGAAATGGATCAGCTTGAAAGGCTGGCTCAACGCATTTCCGGTGAACTTGAACAAAAGGGAAAGGAACAGAATAGACACAGAGATGCTTTGAGCAAAATTCAATCGGAACTGGAACAGTGCAAGGAGACACGGGAGCGGGAGGAGTCCTATTTCCAGGAGAAGGAATTTGAGCTGAAAGACAGTGAGGAAGAACTCGAAAATTATCGGGAAGAACTTTCAAGGCTCAAGACTTCCCATAGCCTTTCCAGAGAGGAAGAGAGGGGCCTGAAAAGGGAAGTGGAAAGAATCGATGATTTTACCTATGAGGCCGAGAGAAGGCTGGAAGGGATGGGGGAGGAAATATCGGGAACCGGGGTCAAATACCAGGAATATCTCCTGAAGGAGGAATCGATTCGGGAAGAATTGATAACCCTTTCCGAAAGATTGGACCGGGCCAAAGAAGAGGTTAATACCGTGGAGCAGGATCGAAACCGGGCATGGAACCGGATTCGAGAAGATGAAAAGAAAGCGGAAGATATGAGGGGAGAGATCGAGGTCCTCAAAGAGAAGATCAATAGGGCCAGGATGGAACAGTCGGAAATAAAATATAAGATGAATGGACTTGTGGAGTCGGTTCAGGAAAAATTCAATCTGGACCTGACCGAAATTTACAAGGCCTACCTGGAAGATGATTTTTCGCCGGTGGATACCAGAGAAAAAATGGAGCATCAAAAGACAATCAGAGAGAAACTGGGAGATGTTAATCTAACGGCTATCCAGGAGCACGAGGCTTTAAAGGATCGCTACGGGTTCATTAAAAGCCAGAAGGATGATCTTCTCAATTCCATTGATGCCCTTAACCAGGCCATCCGGAAAATCAATAAGGCCTCTTTAGAGCGATTTATGAAGACCTTTACGGATGTGGACAAAAAACTGAAGGAAATTTTTCCCATCCTCTTTAATGGGGGCAGCGCGGGGTTGAAACTGGTAGATGAATCTTTGCCTCTGGAGACGGGGATCCTGGTCGAAGTCCAGCCCCCCGGCAAGAAGCTGAGCCACATGGCCCTGCTTTCCGGCGGTGAAAAGGCCCTGGTGGCCATGGCGCTGATATTTGCCATTTATCTCATCAAGCCGAGTCCCTTTTGTTTGCTCGATGAGGTGGACGCCCCTCTCGATGAGGCCAATATCGATCGTTTCAATGACCTTTTGCAAGAGATCGTAAAATACTCCCAAATTATCATGGTGACCCACAGCAGGCGGTCTATGGAAATAGCCGATCAGCTCTACGGCGTTACCATGGAAAGTCGAGGGGTCTCAAAGTTGGTATCTGTAAATCTGGCCGGGTTTAGTAAAAATTAGTTTAGTTTTTAAAAAAAATGAAAGTCCCGGGCCATGCCCCATCCATTGCTCCATGCGTCTTAAAACGCTAAACAGTTGCGATTTTTTAGGACGGAATGAATCCGAAAGTGCCTGTGTTTTTTTATGCCCCTGGCCTTCGGATTCTTTTTTGTTCGATGCCTATTCTGCTGGAGGTCAATCACCACATATCCGCTTGTCTTTGTTTTCAATAGCCATTATGTTTGGGTACCTCAAACTATTTTTCGGGTCCTATGGGTTACAGGGAGTAAAGGAAAAATGATGACGCTTTTCAAAGGCCAAAACAATCAGAACAGCGAGAAAAAGAAAGGCCTGTTTCAGCGGTTGAGACAGGGTCTTTCCAAGACGAGATCGGGCCTGGCGGGTAGCCTGGATACCCTGGTCTTCGGCAAGAAAGAGATCAACGAAGATTTACTGGAAGATCTGGAGGAGATTCTTTTTACCTCGGATTTGGGGGTGGCCACGACGCGGGAACTGATAGACCTGGTTCAAGACAGGGTGAATAGAAAAGAACTGGATAAACCGGAAAAATTAAGAGACCTGCTCAAGGAGCAGATCCGGGTTTTCCTCGATGTCCCCGATGTCGAACACCGCATGCCGGAGGCCGGAGAGCCCCTGATTATTATGGTGATCGGGGTGAACGGGGTAGGTAAAACCACCACTATCGGCAAGGCGGGAAACCATTTCAAAGGGCAGGGGAAAAAGGTCATGCTTGTGGCCGCCGATACATTCCGTGCGGCCGCCGTTGAACAGCTCGAGATCTGGGGTGAAAGGATCGGGTCCGAGGTGGTCAAACAGAAAGAAGGGTCCGATCCGTCGGCGGTTGTTTTTGATGCGGTTTCCGCGGCACTGTCCAGGAAGATGGACATTGTCATGATCGACACGGCCGGAAGACTTCATACAAAAAGTAATCTGATGGATGAACTGGAGAAGATCCACCGCGTCGCGGGAAAAAAGTTTCCCGGCGCACCCCACGAGGTATGGCTCGTGCTGGATGCAACAACGGGTCAAAACGCCATCGCCCAGGCTGAGATGTTTCACAAGGTCCTGGGGGTTACGGGCATCATTCTCACCAAACTGGATGGAACCGCCAAGGGGGGCATTGTCGTGGGGATTTCCCATCAACTCAAGCTTCCTATAAAATTTATCGGAATCGGGGAAAAGATCGATGACCTTCGGCCCTTCGAGGCCTCGGATTTTGTGGACGCCATCTTCAACTAGGCCACGGAAGGTAAGATCCGTTCCCCCCGACAGGCGATGCCGGTTAGCCTTTCAGCTTCCTGAAGAATTCTCAGCATAAGCTCCGTGTCACCCTCGCTCCTTTTGATAACGCTCACGAAGGGGCCCAAGGGTCTCCATTGCCCTAGAGAGCTGTTTTTGAAGAGGGCGATGGACGGAGTTCCCAGCATGGCGGAAAGGTGGGTGATGCCGCTGTCGTGGCCTATGTAAAGGGATGCGCCGCCCAAGAGATTGACGAGAATCTCCCTGTCCGGAGAGAGGACTGCTTCCACCTGGTTTTTCAAAAGGTTGTTTGTGTAAAATTCAAAGAGAGGTCTTTCCGCCGGGCCGAGGAGCAAAATGAATCTTACCGCTTCGGTAAAAAGGTTTTTGCGTAAGCACCTGATCAACTCGAGCCAGAAGGCGGGTGGATGATTTTTCGTGACCGATCCGGAGCCCGGATGGAAGACCACTGCGTCCCTTCTCGAAACAATCCTTCCCATTTTGAAAAGAGCTTGTCGCTTCGCTTTTTCCAGACAATTTTTCGGAGAGATGGAGATCCCCGCCTTTTCAAGGCAACGTGCAAGGTAAAGGGCCACATGAATGTCTGTGCCCTTGGGAGGAAAGGGGGGAAAGACATAAACGGGTGCTTCGGGAAACAGGAATTTGAGATTCCTCTTAACCGATTCTTCCGGATCACTGAGAAAGGCTGTCACGAGGTCGGAGTTCGGCAGATTGATCCCTTTGGGAGATTCAGCCCCGTCCTCGAGAAAAAGGGCATGCCAGCCCGGCCCTTCATAATCCATGGCCGTGTGGACATAGGGCTGCAAATAGAAAAGGCCCGGGGATCGACCCACAAAAGCGATTCTGTAATGGGCTCCGAGGGTCGTTACGGACGGCATCAGCATCAAGGTGTCGCCCAGGGCTCCGGGTCTGATCATGAGAACTTTCAACGGCATATCCTATTCAATAACGGTGTTTTTATATCCTGCTCCGCCTTCGATCATAGCTCAATCATCCCTGGAAGTCTCCCAAGTATCCCGATTTAAGTAATGATGGACGAATCAGGCGGTGGGTTGAGGCTGAATTGACAAAGGGTCCGGGGTGCTTAAATTTTTAACAAAAAGGAGGATCAGTGATATGGAAAACCGGCTTAAGACAACCCTGCTATTGGGTCTCATGACGGTGCTGATTGTCTTGATCGGACATCTTTTTGGGGGCCGGCAGGGGATGCTTGTTGCCTTTATCCTCGCCATGGGCATGAATTTTTTCAGTTACTGGTACTCCGACAAGATCGTCCTGAGAATGTATCGGGCCAGAGAGGCCACCGATCGGGAAAGTCCCGAACTTCATGAGATCGTCAGGTATCTGGCGGGGAGAGCAAATCTTCCCATGCCCAGGGTCTACATCATACCGGAAGAATCTCCAAATGCCTTTGCCACGGGTCGAAACCCTCAACATGCGGTGGTAGCCGTAACCGAAGGCCTGCTTCGGCTCATGAACCGCGACGAAATTGCCGGGGTCCTTTCTCACGAGTTGGCCCATGTTAAAAACAGGGATATCCTGATCGGATCCATCGCCGCTACCATGGCTGGCGCCATCATGATCCTCGCCAGCATGGCCCGGTGGACGGCCTTTCTGGGGGGAGTCTCACGTGACGATGAAGAAGGAGGGTTGGGCGCTATTGGGCTGATCATCATGTCTATCCTGGCGCCTCTGGCGGCCATGCTCGTCCAGATGGCCATATCGCGGTCCAGGGAATACCATGCCGATGCCCTCGGGGCTTCCTATACCGGAAGCCCCGAGGGACTGGCCGGCGCCCTGGAGAAACTGGGGGCCTACTCAAAGAGGTTGCCTATGCCTTCCAACCCCAACACGGCCCATATGTTTATCGTGAATCCTTTGTCCGCGGGAAAACTGACGCATCTTTTTTCCACCCACCCGCCACTGGAGGAACGAATCGCAAGACTCCGGGGAAGGCGTCCCGTATCCCGCGATAAAGCGGATGGCGACCCCGGTCGAAAACAAGCCGAAGCCGTCTGGCGAAATCTTACGAAATAAAACCTCTGTCATTGTGGATAGGCTCCAAGTCGCGAAAGGTTTTGAGAACGCCTCTGCAATTCCTCTTTAAATATCCCCCTCTTTAGTGTATTAGCTGTAATCAAAAATAATCCGAGATGTCATTTAAAATTTAAATGCGGATCATGGAAAGAGCGCTGGAATGAAGGGGGCGGCATGCGCGGAAAAGCAGCATTTGACAATGAGAAGTATATCAGGGAACAGACAGACGAAATTTTTGAAAGGGTCGACCGTTTTGGAGACAAGCTCTACCTTGAATTCGGGGGCAAGCTTCTTTATGACTTCCATGCCTCAAGGGTATTGCCCGGATATGACCCCAACGTAAAGATGCGGCTGTTGCAGCAACTGAAAGACAAGGCTCATGTTGTCCTGTGTATCTATGCAGGTGATATTGAAAGAAAGAAGATCAGGGCGGATTTCGGCATTACCTACGACTCCGATGCCCTGAAATTGATTGACGATCTCAGGGATTGGGGTATCGATGTCCTTGGGGTGGTTATCACGCGCTTTGAGAACCAGCCCGCAGCCACCCTATTCAAGAATAAGCTGGAAAGAAACAACATCAGGGTCTTTGTCCATCGTTTTACAAAAGGTTACCCGACGGATGTGGATTTGATTGTCAGCGATGAAGGATACGGCGCCAACGACTATATCGAAACCGAAAAGCCCCTTGTTATCGTTACGGGTCCTGGTCCGGGAAGCGGCAAGCTGGCCACCTGTCTCTCACAACTCTATCATGACAATAAACGGGGAATTCAAGCGGGCTATGCTAAATTCGAGACCTTCCCGATCTGGAATCTCCCGCTCAAACATCCTGTGAACGTGGCCTACGAGGCTGCAACGGCGGATATTCGGGACTTTAATCTGATCGATCCCTTTCACCTGGAGGCCTATGACCTCAAGGCGGTCAATTATAATCGCGATGTGGAAGTTTTCCCGGTCCTCAAACGTATTTTAAAAAAGATCATGGGGGGAGATTCCTTTTACAAGTCACCTACGGAGATGGGTGTCAACCGGGCCGGTTTTGCCATCACAAACGATGAGGCGACTAAGGAGGCGGCCTTACAGGAGGTGGTCAGAAGGTACTTCCGCTATCGCTGTGAGTATGTGATGGGTTTTGCGGACAAAGAGACGGTTCAAAGGGTTGAACTTTTTATCAAGGATTTCAACCTTGACCCTGAATACAGAAGGGTTGTTGAACCGGCCCGGGTTGCCGCATTGGAGGCCCAACAACTGGAAAAAGGCAATGAGGGCATCTATTGTGGCGCTGCGGTTGAACTAAAGGATGGGACGATTGTTGTCGGCAACAACTCTCAGATCTTGCATGCCGCATCGAGCCTCGTGCTGCATGCCGTGAAGCATCTGGCTGAGATTCCTGGAAAAATTAAACTGCTTCCTTCCACTATCACCGATTCATTGCAGAATCTCAAGACGGATATTCTGGGAGAAAAAACATTGAGCCTTGATCTGGACGAGACGCTCATTGCCCTGAGTATCAGTGCGACGACCAATCCCGCGGCCCAGTTGGCGATGGAAAGACTCAAGGATCTCAACGGTTGTGAGGTCCATATGACCTATATTCCTACCCCCGGAGATGAAGCGGGGCTGAGAAGATTGGGCGTCAACCTGACGAGCGATCCCAATTTTTCCACCAACAATCTTTTTATATCTTGAAAAGTTATACCTCGGAATTCTTTACACGTTGTAAAGGATGCTGACACTCCTTTCTGGGCAGACCGCGATAGTAAAACCCCTGATTGAAAAAGAATAGGATTGTCGAAGAGTTTGATGTCACCTCGACCTTTCGTTTTGGCATAGGCTTTGCTTTTTCTATAATTATGTGTGGAATATTGAAGGATTATTTTATATATAATATAAGGATCGGAAGCCGTTCTATTTGACTATGAACGCCCTTTGACGGCGGCGATGTGGAATGAAGCCTGAAGTTGCGATTGCGATCCTGTTGTCGATATGAAATGAGAGCTGTAATTTGATGTTCTATTCTACGCGAACCAAGCTTATTGCCAATTTTTTGGGCGTTTCTTTCCTTGTCGGATTCGTTTCCATCTTTATTGGGGGCCAACTGCTTCACAAATCTGTCCTTAACGAGGCAACCAATCGGATCAGGTTGGACCTGAATGCGGCTCGCGAAATCTATCAGACGCGTATCAATTTTATCAAAACCAGCCTCAGCATCACCTCCCTTGGATCGGGATTCGTGTCGTCTCTCAAAGAAGCCGATGTATCCGATCTGGTTGAACGACTCACCCACATGACCCACCATGCCAAGCTGGATTTTGCCGGCATTGTCAAGGCAGACGGTCGGACCTTCTGCCGGGTTGGCTCGAATGCCATCCCCAAACCCTCCCTCGATCCCGTGAATCCCATCGTGAAAATGGCCCTTGAGAGAAGTGTCCCGCTTGCCGGCACGGTTATCTTAAGCCATGACTTTCTCTATGCTCAAGATCCCAAGCTCGCGGGGCGTGCCCGAATTCGCCTGAGACCGACCCCGATGGCGGAAATAAGTACCGATGCGGAAGAAAAATCCGGAATGTCCCTTGCCGCCGCCATTCCTATCGTAGAAAACGGCACCATTTTGGCTGTCCTCTACGGCGGCATCCTGCTCAACCGGAGCGAAGAGATTGTGGATACCGTCCGGGACACGGTTTTCAAAAACGAAGTCTACAAGGGACGAAGCATCGGCACTTCGACCGTGTTTTTCAAGGACCTCAGGATATCGACCAATGTCACGACTCTCGGTG
>CAZXWJ010000008.1:0-38654 GCA_964644375.1 uncultured Desulfobacteraceae bacterium
GATTTCGTCCAGGCGGGAAATCTCTATCGCAAGGTCATGACCGATCAGGATCGGGATCATCTCATCGGCAATATCGTGGGCCACCTCGGGGGTGCACAAAAACGCATCCAAATGCGTCAAGCGGCCCTTTTCTTCAAGGCCGATCCCGATTACGGCAGCCGGGTTGCAGGAGAACTCGGCCTCGATATGAAGGAGGTCGAACGCCTTTCGGCCATGTCAAAGGAGGAAAGGGCCGCCGCGACGGAGAAGTAAACCAGGCCTCCGGGGAAGCAGACCAAGGAAGGAGCGGGGCCGACGTGCCCTCGCTCCTTCCCTTGTTCCGGCTTCTTGGTGTTGCGAATCAGGAATACCGCCGCATGCATTTCAATCCATACAGGACCTGGGTGATCCTATAAAAAACAGGGCTCTTGAACAATGGATTGAAAGCAGCCTTTCAGGTCATGCCAATCCTTAAAGGCGGGGTGACGACACGCCACAGGGTGAGACGATGCGCCCAGACGTGAGAAGTCCTCTGCCAAAGTCATCAGAGAAGTAGTCTTGCCGGTGCGGGTAGCTCCTGCTACCAGGCCGTGGGTGTTCCCCCTTGCCAATGAGTATCTTATTCACGCGCTACCTCCCCTTTGAAGATGCAACCAAAAAAGACCGGCCCAGAGGACCAGGCTTTGATTGAACCCCAAAGGGATTTTCAGTTACTGGAATTTAAAGACTCCAATCCCGCTAAATCGGAATGAATCGAATTGCAGGAAAGGGCTCATAACTTCGTCTTGACGGCTTTTTGGCTGTTACGTGACCATCAATGTGGACCGGCCTTCACCCTGAGCCGACTCAAAAGCTTGCCCTCGGGCTCAATCAGGGGGATCGTTCTCCACCCATTGCACCGCCCGACTGATCGCGGAACGCTCACCATTAAAATAACGGCCGACGAGTGCAATTACACCAGATAGTACCCATCCGTAAACGCAGTTGGGGCACGAGTGAATTTTCAATTGAGAATGGCCGGACGGATCAATCAAGCACCGATCAACTCCGGACATCGCCCCTTGGCCGACTGCCAGGAACCAGGCATTTGAATATTCCGTCCAGCCTTTGAACGGTTTCTGACGAAAAACCCCGAGATATGCAGCGATTCTAGCCATAACCGGACCCTCTTTCCCATCAATCCGCTGTGCCCCCTGAAGGGGAAGGCGTTCAATGCTTTAACTCCCTCCACAATTCCCGCCCGATGGAAATGGATTCAATTCCTCACGGATCACTTACACAACAATATTGTCGAATACAACACCAATAAATACATTTATGTTACATCATGGCCAAGCTAAGACCATTTTGTAATTCTACCCCAAGTGTCATTTTGAAAGATATAATCCCAAACAACAACAACTTATAGCAATATAATTTCATCTTCAGATTTCGGAAAATTTTTGGCATGACCTTTGCCTAGTGTAACAGACATTACTCCCGGGAACGAAAAAATCAATCAGGGCTGAAAAGGAGGCCTAAAGAAAAATGAAAAAAATCGAAGCGATCATCAAACCATTTAAACTGGATGACGTGAAAGCGGCCCTTGCCGACGTGGGTGTGAAAGGTCTTACAGTCACTGAGGTAAAGGGGTTCGGGCGCCAGCGGGGCCATAAGGAACTCTATCGCGGGGCAGAGTATCAGGTTGATTTTGTATCCAAGATAAAAATAGAAGTCGTCGCGACAGAATCCATGGCAAGTAATGTCGTTTCCGTGATTCAGGAAAAGGCCGGGACAGGGCAAATCGGAGACGGAAAGATATTTGTATTGCAGGTGGAGCAGGCCGTCCGGATCAGGACAGGTGAATCAGGCGAAGAAGCAGTCTAGAAACGGAGGAAAGCATTCATGAAAACGATTTGTACTCTTTTAATTATTGTGGTCACTGTTCTTGCGACATTTACCTGGTTGTGGGCCGGTGATGACCCGCCCACTTCGTTGACCAACAAGCAGGCCATTGAGCTGGTTCAAACCCATGCGAATTATGTCTGGACCCTGGTGGCCGCCGCCCTCGTCTTTTTTATGCAGGCAGGTTTCGCCCTGGTGGAGACGGGATTCACCCGGGCCAAGAATGCCGTCAATATCATGATGAAGAATCTCATGGATTTCTCCGTGGGTTCGCTGGCCTTCTGGGCCATCGGATTCGGTCTGATGTTCGGGGTGTCCAAGGCAGGTCTTTTTGGAACCTCGGGTTTTTTTCTCAGTGATTTTAAGCCAGGATCCGATCCGTGGGTCCTTGCGTTCTGGATGTTTCAAGTAGTGTTTGCCGCAACGGCGGCAACGATCGTATCCGGTGCCATGGCAGAGAGGACAAAATTTACAGGCTACCTGGTGTACAGTATTTTCATTAGCGGTCTGATCTACCCTATTTTTGGAAGTTGGGCCTGGGGAAGCCTTTTTCATGGAGGGGGATGGCTTGAAAAACTTGGATTTATCGATTTTGCCGGATCCACGGTCGTTCACTCCGTAGGGGGGTGGGCCGCTCTGGCCGGCGCCATTGTTCTTGGGCCCCGCATAGGGAAATATGATAAGGCCGGAAAGGTCCGGCCCATACTTGGTCACAGCATGCCCCTGGCCGCCTTGGGCGTCTTTATTCTCTGGCTGGGATGGTTCGGTTTTAACCCCGGTTCGACAACAACCGCCAACAAGGACATCGCCATGATTTTTGTCAATACAAATCTGGCGGCTGCAGCGGGGGCCGTTCTCGCCATGTTTACTTCCTGGGCCAAGTTCGGAAAACCGGAAGTCGGCATGAGCCTGAACGGCGCCCTCGCAGGACTGGTGGCCATCACCAGTCCCTGTGCTACGGTAACGCCTTTGAGTGCGGTGATCATCGGGGCTATGGCCGGAGTCATCGTTGTCTTTTCAGTATTCTTTTTTGACCGCATAAAGGTGGACGATCCAGTGGGCGCCATATCCGTTCATGGCGTGAACGGGGCCTGGGGAACCCTTGCAGCAGGCATTTTCAATATGGGAGGGACCTCATTGAAGATCATCGGTATCCAGGTTCTAGGTATTGTATCCTGCTTCCTTTGGACATTCATAACGGCCTTTGTCCTTTTCAAAGTCATCGATAATTTCATCGGATTGCGGGTCTCGCCCGAGGAGGAAACCGAGGGACTCGATTCCAGCGAACACGGTGGAAGCGCTTACCCGGATTTTGAGGTCTCTTCCTATGTGCAGCAATAATTTAGGTACTTAAAAGACACTCAGACACCAACCACCGGGTTGAAAGGTGGTTGGTGTCTGATACATTATTTCGGAGGTGGATTTAGGTGGATTTAGGTCGGACAGCAAATAAAAGTCAACATCCCGGCCCTCGGTGAAGGCGTGCCGGAGATGCGGAAAGAATCAGATCAAGAAATATGAACAAGGGTTCAAAATGGCCCTTCAGAGGTGGACTGCCTCACCAGCTCGCGCCCTGTTCAACTCGATACACACGAGACACGGTAAAAGAGGTTCACTGCTCTCGCCACCGATTTTTGCACATTTGCCTCCAAAAAGCTCGATGCAGGACCTAAGCAAAAATTCACCCAAGGATATATTACAACAATTACAGGCTTTTAGATTACCTGAGCCCGCGACCGCTTTGTGCTTTTCCTACTTTCTTTTCTGCCCGATCAGATCCAGCATCATATCGACCGCCTTTACCGAGAACGCCGGATCATTGATATTGTTGTCCATTTCCACAACCCGAATGCCTTCCTTCAAGTTGGCCCTGATGGCATCAAACATGACCTTATCGGTCTCGCGGTCACAGAAGGGTTCACCGTCTCCGTCGAGAATGGATACACCCTTGAGAGGAAGGAGAAAGGCAACAGGACCCTTTGACACATTCGCCTTTTCTGCAAACGCCTTTCCCATCTTCTCGTTTTCGCCCCTATTCGTGCGCATCAGCGTAACCGATGGATTCCATTCGTAGAAAGTGCGTTGCGCTTTTTTGTATTTCTCGGGGACGGAATCCATTCCTCCGAAATTCGCCATGTCGACACACCCTGGCACGATAAGGTGCGGTATGCCCATCTGCCCGGCTGCATCCAATCGCTCGGGACCGGCGTCGAATACCCCGCCGCAAACAGTATCGGCCCATTCGGTCGTCGTTATGTCCAGCACCGCGTCCACAACGCCCTCTTTCACCAGGCTCTCCATGGCCTTGCCGCCGGTTCCGGTGGCATGGAAGACAAGGACCTCGTATCCTCTTGCGGAGAACTTCTCCATGCAGGCGTTGACGCAGTCAGTCGTGTTGCCGAACATCGATGCCGTGATAACCGGCTTGACCTCCTGGCTCTCGGGTATGTCTGCCTCCGCCATACCGCATATCGCACCGGCTGCGCGAGAGAAGATGATTCCCGAGATACGGTTGATGCCCGCCACATCTACGATGGAAGGAATCATCGTGACGTCCTTCGTCCCAACGTAGGCGGTTACGTCACCCGCCGCCGCGGTCGAAACACACACTTTGGGCACTCCGACCGGCAGGACACGCATTGCAGAGGTGACGACGGTTGTCCCGCCTGTGCCGCCCATGCCGAGGATGCCTTTGATCTGTCCTTCTTCGTGCAGCGACTTGACGATTGCCGGTGCCCCCGCACACATGATTTTCATCGCTCCGCCGCGATCTTTCTTTTCTCGAAGCTGATCAAGGTTGCCGCCCCCGGCCTCGGCCACCGTGTCCGCCTCCACATCTACAGGAAAGAGATTTGTTGAGCCCATGATGCCGGTGTTGACGGTGAGCACCTCTTGCCCTTTGGCGAGTATCCGCTCGCGCACGAACGCATATTCCGAACCTTTCGTATCAAAGGCCCCAATCAGACATATCTTCTTCATCCCTTTCCCCTTCTTGGATTGGCACTGTGACACTGAGTCGCCCAGGCTGATCTGCCGATATTCTTATGTTATCGTTGCCACTGCCGTCGCATGACAACGATCTTCCCGGTGCGCTTCTTGCATTTCTTCTGGTTTTATTCCTGCCCCGTTGGACCTGCTGCCAGTCTGATTGATGAAGGAAGGTTTTTAAGATGTGCCTGCACAAGCCTGATTTCACCGTAGGAAACGTCGACCCCCAAGGCCTGCTTTATTTCACCAAGTGGTTTTCCCTGCATGCGCAAAAGTTCCTGCTCTATTGTTTGGCGTTTCTCGGGTGAGAGCAGTAAATCTATAGCGACTTTTCCCGTTTCCACCAAACGGGCCATATGTCCCTCGACGGTGGAAAGAACCAACCCCCGCTCCTCAGCAATTTGAGAAAGGGTCAACCCCTTCTCAAACAGTTCGAGACTGATCTGCCGGGTATCGATTCGGGACACTTTTTGCTTCCTGGGTTTCGTATCGGCCGGAGTGGGAGTGGGGAGTGTCACCGCCTCGATATGGTGCAGCCTGCGGTAGGCGCAAACCATGTTCACGAGTTCTTCTCCGTACCTTTTCGCCAACTGTTTGCCAATCCCCTTGATTTGCTTCAGGGCCGGCAGGGTATCGGGCAGGGTGACGGCGATCTGTATCAGGCTCTTCTGGTGCAGGACCTGGTAATGGGGCACCCCTTCATCCCGCGCCTTCCGACTACGCCAGTCTTTCAGGGTCCGAAACAGCTCGGGGTGGGCGATATCGACTTCGGAGTACGTTACTTCATTAACTTTTTTCTTTTCTTCTTTGATGTTGATTTCAGCAGCCGAAATGGCCCGGAAGTACCGTGACAACGAGAAACCGTTCTCACAGCATTGCACCGCAGCCATTTTAACCCCGGTTTCTTCCTGCACGAGTTTGAGGGCGTTTCTTGTTTTTTTTCTCAACTCCTTATTATCCGTGTCTATTTGGAGGTAGGGAATCTGTTTGCCAAGGCCCGTTGCGATTTTTTCCTGAAAATAGGCCGACGCCTTGGTAATCCGCTCGGAGACCGCGGTATCTGCTGCCGGCAAACTGGACTCTGAAAACAGGCCCCGTAGCTGACGCAGGAAATTATCGCCGACGGTGCAGATCTCGTTTTCAGTCTTTCTCTGTAGCTCTCGAATATCGTCTACGCCGGATACATGGATCAACCCTGGGTTCCCGAGCAACAATGACACCATGCGGCGCAAAAGGAACCGTAACCGTTGAAAATCAAAACACTCCATCAGCACCTGCTGCTGGTACCGTATTTTTGCCGCTGCAAGTCGATCCGCTGAAGGGGGGTTTTGCTTACCCTCCTCGCTGAAACTGAGCACTGCCGTGTCGGTTTTCATCGCCGTTAAGGAGAGTGGGGTGGAGAGGACCATGCCTTCAAGCGTCCGACAGCGGCTCAGTGCCACGTAGACCTGTCCATGGGCAAAGGCGGCTTGGGCGTCGATGATTGCGTTGTCAAAGGTGAGCCCCTGGCTCTTGTGGATGGTGATGGCCCAGGCCAGTTTAAGGGGATATTGGCTGAAAGTGCCGAGCTTGTTTTCACTAATTTCCAGAGTTGTCTGTTCGAAGGTGTACTCGATATTCTCCCAGGTTGACCGCTCGACCACGATCTCTTCTGAATCTTCGGGGCACTTTATTCGGATATCCTTGCCGGAGATATGCGTGACTCTACCGATTTTCCCGTTGAAATAGCGTTTTTCGGGGGAGAGGTCATTGCGCACGAACATAACCTGCGCCCCCGTCTTCAGCTCAAGGGTCGATGCGGTCGGGTAGGTGTGTTCAGGAAAGTCTCCTTCAATTTCGGCCTTGAACCTGTGGACCTTCTGTGTCAGGTCTCCGAGTCTGGCATAGTTGATGGCGTCGGCGTTCCTGTTATGGGTGCAAAGGGTTATATAACCGTCGGTGTCGGTAGGGACAAAATCAGCAATATAACGCGTATTGAATTCCTGTAGCGCGGACGGATCGAGCCTGTTATTACGGACACGGTTGAGTAGGTCGATGAAATGGCTGTCCGGCTGGCGATAGACATGCCGTAATTCGATCGTAACCATTTCGGTTTTGCGCAGGGCGATGCTGCTGAAAAAATAGGGTGACTCGTAATACTGGTTCAAAAGTCGCCACTCCCCTTCCTTTACCACCGGCGGCAACTGGAACATATCGCCGATCATCAGTAGCTGCACACCGCCGAACGGCAGATTGCTTCGACGGTAGCGGCGCAGGACGCTATCGACACCATCCAGCAGATCGGCCCGCACCATGCTCATCTCATCGATCACCAGGAGGTCGAGGCTCTTGATGATGCCGATTTTTTTCCGGCTGAACCGATACTGGGAACGCGTGTTTTCGCTGCCCGGTACAAACGGGCCGAAGGGAAGCTGGAAAAAGGAGTGCAGTGTAACACCACCGGCATTGATGGCTGCGACACCAGTAGGCGCCGTGACAATCATACGCTTTTGGCTGTTCTTTTTTAATGTGTGGAGGAAAGTCGTTTTGCCCGTTCCGGCTTTTCCGGTAAGGAAAATATGGCACCCGGTGTCCCGAATAAATTCACCGGCGAGCTGCAGTTCAGCGTTAGCGTTTTTCATTTTCAAATCGGCGTCCAGTCTGCCTATGCAGATTAATGGTTTCTTCTTTTAATGCATCTTTTATGGGTTGGGTCCATTTGTTAGTAGTGGGGAGGCTTTTCATTTGCCGGTGCTTCGATTCCAGGGGTGAACCCCGAGGATTCTTTGTTACGTTTCACCAGGGCATCACAGATGGAGCCGAGCCTTTCAATCTCCCGCTGCTGTTCGCAAAGCACATCGTTCAGCTCTTTGATGGTCTTTTCCTGAAATGCGATTTTAGTTTCAATTTCCACTATACGTTCTTCACTTATTTCCATTTTTCCCCCAACATCAAGGCTCAAGATGATGTACATACGTTAAGGTATAGTGCGATCAGGGTTTTTCTGCAAGCCAGATTGTGTGCTTCCCGCCTTTTCCCATTTTTCGGGCCGGTACGGCTACACTTTCCGTCCGGAATCCGCACTGCTTCAGGCGACGGGTGAAGGCCTCGTCTGCGCTGGAAGACCAGACGGCGAGAACCCCTCCAGACCGGAGAGCGGAAAAGGACGTTTTCAGACCGAATCTGCTGTAGAGGAAGTCATTGGCCTTACGGGTGAGCCCGTCAGGACCGTTGTCCACATCAAGAAGTATCGCATCCCAGGCGGAGTTTCTTTTCCTGATGGTTTCCGTCACATCTTCTTCTTCGACGGATACCCGGGGGTTATCCAGCGGCATCTTTGCGAGGTGACCCAGGTATTCCCGGTTCCAACTAACCACAGCCGGGATCAGTTCGGACACGGTAATGTGTGTATCCGGCTCAGAGTGTTCAAGCGCCGCCGCCAGGGTGTAACCCATGCCGAGGCCTCCAATGAGAATCAGCTGCCCGGATTTTCGTTTCATGCGGCTGCATGTGAGTTCAGCCAGCGCACCTTCGGATCCGTGGAGGCGGCTGTTCATCAGCTCTGTTCCTGCGGTTCGGATCGAGAATTCCTTACCTCGCTTCAGCAGGGTGATTTTTCCCTCATGCCCGGGGACTTCCGCCCGGTTGATCTCTTCCCAGCGAATCACACGCTTCTCCTCAGCCGGCAGATGAATAGCGCAACCTGACTGTTTCTGTTTTTCGGTTTAGCCCCTATCATGTTCTATTGCTCAATCCTTTCAAGGAGTGCGACTTTTCAGACGATATAAATTTTCATATTGTGAACAGAATACCATGCACATGGATATGCGATTCTCAGGACGCAACATGGTCATTATTCTTCCTGTGACAGCACGAGTGCACTGTAGGGAGCGACATTGACTTTGGCCTGTGCCGGCAGGCCGGCCTTTCCGGTTACCTCTGCATGGGCCACGGAGATGCCGAAGTCCCCGAAGTCCTTGTCATAGTATCGGCTATCGCTATTGAACCTAACGATCCACTCACCGGCGGCGGGCAGGGAAATCATATAATTCTCACAGGAATGAGAGGAAAAATTTACCACGACGACAACACTGTCACGCGGCCCTCCTGATTCCCATCGATGATAGGCGAGAATTTTGACATCATTGTTTACGTGATACACGTCCACTTCTTGCCCGGTAAGCCCCTTTGTCCGGCCGCCACGATTCAGACGAAGGGAAACCAAATCCCTGTAGAGTTGAAGTATTCCTGCAAAACGTTCCTTTTTCGTCCAGTCGATGGGATCCTGATCGTGGAACCAGTCGTCTTCAAGAAATTCCTGACCTTGAAAGATCATCGGAATACCCGGTGCTGAGAAGACAAGCACAGCACCCAGCGCGGACTTCTTTTTGGCCACCCACGATGAGGCCTTCCCGGGATCGACTTCTTCGGGTACGCGCGCTTTGCCATTCGATACTTCATCGTGTGATTCCGTATAGAGTACCCGCTCGAAGGCATTGAGGTAGTACCGATGCATAATGGCATTGCGAACAGCATTCATGTCCCGGGATGCGTCTTCGGCTTCTATCAGCGCCGCCCGGACAGCATGCACAAAAGGTGCAGCCCATTGCGTGTTGAACCCGGCTCCTCCGTCTTTTTGGGCACGGGTCAGATAAGCGTTGTTCTTAAGGTCCTCGGCGATCGTGAGGGCACCGGGTCTAAATTCTCTGATCTCCTTGTTGACCGATTGCATCAGACCCCAACCGTCAGGCAGGTCGCTTTGCGGATCGTCATTGTGTCCATGAACATTGCGGATAAACGAGGTCATGTCCCAGCGGAGGCCGTCCACGCCATACTCCCTAAACCACATCAGGGCGTTGTCCCGAATATAATCGCGGACCTCCTTTCGCCCGTAATCCGGTCGGGTCCCTCCCCATGGCGTTTGTGCCCGCCAGTCATTGTAGAAATAGATACCGCCCTTGTCTGCTTTCTCACTCCAACCATCGAATTGCCACAGATTGAGGTCGGTGGGACCGAGGTGGTTGTAGACGACATCGACGATCACAGCTATTCCCAATCTGTGGCTTTCATCTACAAAATCCCTGAAGGTACGCGGTGTCCCGTAGTCGCTTTCGACTGCAAAAATGTGGGAGGGATTGTATCCCCACGAGTATCCTCCGGCGAACTCGGCCAGCGGCATGACTTCGATGGCGTTGACCCCCAGCGCCTTGAGATGGGAGAGACGATCGATGGCTCCATCAAGGTCACCGGGGCCGGATTCTGCATCCTGTTTCCCAAAGGTTCCTATGTGAAGCTCATAGATCACCATTTCATTGAACGCGGGAGGAATGAACGCTTCTGTCTTGGTTTCGCGATAGCGTTTTGTAATAATCGCGTTGCCTACCGAACTGGTGACGCGGCGCGCATAAGGATCGATTCGAAGGTACTCCTTGCCTGCGTTAATGATTCGATATCGGTATTCATCCCCCGGCCTTGCACCGGGCACATTGATTGTCCACCATCCTTCTGAATTCCTGGTCATCAGGCGTGCTGTCTTGTCCCAGTCGTTGAAAGAGCCAAAGACAAACACACTGTCGGCATTGGGTGCCCATACGGCGAACCGGCATCCGCCCTTGTATGGTGCCGCGCCTTTGGGCATGGAAGATCTCATATTTGGCCTCCGGGGCTAACGATTGAGGTAAACCGGGGGCGGCAGCCCCACCGAACCGGCACGTCCTGGAAAGCAAAATCCAGCAGTTATTTAGAGCCTGGGGCATCTCCCTTGTTAATGAGGGCTATCGATTGGAATAGATCCGGCAAACCTTCTACCCAATTCTGAAGCCTTCGTCAGAATCTCTCCATCTTTCTTGACCGCGCCTCTTTCAAACATTCCGAATACCGGAAATTCCTCAAATATCTCGTAGCCCAATGCCTCTAGTGGTAGACGCATAGCCCCGATCGTAAGCCCCATGTCCTTTTTATCGGTTTGCTCACATACAGCGACGATAACAGCTTTTCTTTTTTGCCCGGCCAAACGACTCGTCCAACCTCTCGGACGGTTATCATCAAAATCATAAAAACAGTACAGGCGATCGATAAAGGCTTTCATCCACGCAGTGATATTATAGTTATGGGTTGGAGATATGAGAATTAATCCCTGAGATTTTATGATTTCCGGATACACAAGATGCATACCGTCATGCAGGCCCGTGCATATTTTATCCTTTCTGCATCTTTCGCATCCGATACAAGGTTTAAAATAATAATCTCTCAGCTGTATTCCTTCCGCCGGAACATTCTCTCCCTGAACGCCATTTAGAATATGTTCCAAAAGCACATCGGAGTTACCATGAACTCTTGGGCTGCCGCCGATTGCCAGAATTCTCCGTTCAGGTAAAACTCCCACAGACCCTTTTTTCATCATGTTATCCTTTGCTTTCATTTCAAAACCTTTTTGGATAGGCAGGCATTGCGCTAAAGACATATTTCTTATTTAAGTCAAAAGCTGCGACCTAAACCGATTTTAGGCGCGCAAAATTCTGAATATTTTGAGGTCGTTTCCTGTAAAGAAGTCTATTAAATAGAGATACAGTTACATTATCCCGGGAACTTTTTAAGATAAAAAGATATTAACGCGCTTCGCCAATAACGTCAATTGTTAGGGTGAAAATTGATGAATTCGTAAAAAGTCAGCGATGAGACGGCTTCGTAAGAAGGTCCACATGCAAGGCTTGCGAATCTTTAGGAGTGAGGCGTACTTAGCGTACGAAATATGAAGCGTAATCCCGCCCGGGCGGGACAGTTGGACTTTTTACGAAGCCGTGTCAAGGTTGGATCAAAGATAACCGTCAGGCAAACAAAAATTTTGTGACCTTGTGATTCTTTGATCTCATGCCTTTTTCTCCATCCTCTCCACTCTGACCTCATCCACATACTTCAACCAGTTAAAGCCATAATAGTCTGCTGCAACCACACGCAGGGGAAACCCGTGCTTTTTTGGAAGGGTTTTCCCATTCACACCATAGGCGAGAAAGACCTTGTCGGACAGGATGTCCTCAATGGGGAAACTCTCCACCTTTTCGTATTCCCCCTTTTGCCCCGAAAGGGTCACGTGGGTGACGCCTTTTTCCGCTTGGGCCTCTTCGAGGAGCTTCCTCATGGAAATCCCTTTCCAACGACCATGATTGGCAAAGAACCCCGGACAGATCAAAAGGACGCGCTTCTCGATGGAGGGAAGCGCCAAGATCTCTGAATAGGCCAACGCAAGGGGATTTTTGACGCGACCGGTAACCGCCAGGCGCCAGTCATCCATATCGGTTTTATAGTCCGTTATCCCCATGGTCCCGAAGTCCTTCAGGGGCGTCGAATCCAGATGCCTGGTATCCAATGTGGCGGGATTCTCGCGGATAAGGCTTTCTCTCCTGGTACCTCTTGGCACGATAATTTTCCGGGCCTTTGCATAGGCCGATCGCAGAATTGAAAAAAAAGGGCTGAACAACAGGCCCATGCCTGCTATAAAGCCAAGAAAAATCTTCAGGAACTGTCGCCGTTTTTCCATGCTTCCCCCTCATTGATAATAAACCCACCATCAGGATCACCCTGTTCGCCCTGCAAGGAGAATCTTTTTTTTATGTCCTCCGGGTTCCGGTAGGAGACAGGGGACTGTCTTTATGACATTCGGCAACAAGCAGGCAACCTCCGCCCGGTTCATTTTCGTTCACCATCGCGTAAAAAATGTGTGCCGGGATCCAAAGTCCTCTTCATGGCATTTGAATCCTGTCGACAAGCGCCTCTCTCACGTACAGGTATTCATGAAGCCTATATCGAAAATTGATAAAAACGGTTGAAGATGTGTGGAAGTTCCTCATCGGGAATCCCCTGCCCCGTATCGCTGACCCGAACCGCGACTTCTCCCTCTTCGAATCTCAGGGCCAGGTTGACGGAACCGCCTTGGGGGGTAAAGCGAATAGCGTTTTCGATGAGGGTTTCGAGGACCCGCTCGATCAATGCAATATCAGCATTTACAAAGGGGGGGTCCTTATCCATCTCTGCCACCAGATGGACCTGTTTTTCTTTTGCCTTTAATTGAAATTTCTGGACCACATCCTGGACGAGTTCGCTCAGGTTGAAGAGTTCCCGGTTGACGCTTATCTCGTCAGATTCCAGTTTTGCCAGATCCAAGAGTTCGCTCACCAGTCCGCTCAGACGTTTGCAATGCTTGATGGCGATCTCGAGATAGGCTCGCCTTTCCTCCCCGGTCAAGCTGTCTTCTTTCAGGAGCAGTGTTTCGATATAACCCTGCAGGGCCGCCAGGGGCGTCCGCAAATCGTGCGAAACATTGGCCACAAGGTCCCTACGCTGGGCATCGGATTTTCTTAATTTCTCCATCTGCCCCTGAATGCGTTCCGCCATCTGTTTGAAGGTTGAGCCCAATCGGTCGATTTCATCCGTTGAATAGGGCCCCCTCCTGCTGGGCAGAGGGATGTGTTTCAGCCTTTCGTCCCGCTTGAATGCATCCATCACATCCGCGAGCCGTCTCAGCCGGCCTGTCAACATGGCAAAGATAGGCCTGCAAACAAGGCAAACAGCAGACTCCCCAGGATGACCCAGACGCTCAACTTGAAGATAAAGCTTCCTTTCAGTTTCTGTACAATGCCGTCGTAGATCTCACCACCCAGGATCACATAGAGATAACCTTCCAAGTTCCCCTGCTCCGTGATGGGCGCCAATTTTGAATAGAGCGACCTGAAGGGCAGGGATCTTTTCATAGGTTTTCCACGTCCGCAAATTTATACCCGACACCCCATACCGTGAGGATAAAGCGGGGCTGGGCGGGGTTTTCTTCGATCTTGGCCCGCAGGCGGTTGATATGGGAATTGACCGTGTGTTCATAGCCGTCGTGCCCGTAACCCCAAACCTCATCCAACAATTGCGCGCAGGTATAGACCCTCCCGGGATTTTTTGCAAAATGCAGGAGTAGATCGAATTCCTTTGCGGTGAAATCAACGGGATTGTCTCCCAGTCTGACTACCCGTTTTTCAGGATCAAGGGTCAGATCCCCCGCGTATAGGGTGGTCTGCTCGCTCCCTTCCCCCTGGGACTTCACCTGTGCGATTCGCCGGAAGATCGCCTTTACCCTGGCCATGAGTTCCCGAATGCTAAAGGGCTTGGTGACATAGTCATCCGCCCCCATTTCGAGACCCGGCACCCGATCCAGTTCAGATGATTTTGACGTCAACATCAATATGGGGGTATAGGACGGCTTGCCGCGCAAACGCCGGCAGATCTCCAACCCGTCCAAACCCGGCAGCATAAGGTCGAGGATAATGAGATCGTATTTCTCGACCTCGGCCCGAATGAGGCCCTTGTCTCCATCAAAGGCCATTTCCACTTCGTAGGAAAGGTCCTTAAGATGAATTTCCAGGAGATGGGCAAGGTCCTTATTGTCTTCAATCACCAGGATTCTTCGGGGCATTGGGGACCTCGAGTCAGAAAGTTAATGTCATGATCATGGCATCTTTTATCTATGTTACAGAAATAACGAGCTTAAATCATTATATTATAGAAATTTTACAATTCCATGACACTTTTTTCCTCCTGAATGCTTATCTTAGAATCAAATAGATCGACAGATTCGATGTTTCCACAGATACTTTTTTGTATCACACATATTAATCAATGGGGGGACAGTCATGAAATCAAATCTACTCATTGTGGTGCTTATTGCGATAGGTGTTTTGGCTTTTGGCTATCAGCACTCCGGTGCACTATCCAGGGAGAAGGAGGGGAATGTCATGATCGAAAAATCCAAAAATTTGTCCGTAGCGACCTTTGCCGGCGGATGTTTCTGGTGTGTGGAGTCGGATTTCGAAAAGGTTGACGGTGTGGCTGAAGTGGTATCCGGGTATACCGGAGGTCATAAGGACGACCCGACCTACGAAGAGGTATCAGGAGGGGGTACGGGACATGTGGAGGCCGTGCAGATCCATTATGATCCGGAAAAAGTCTCTTTCGAAGAACTGCTGGATGTGTTCTGGCGCCACGTGGATCCGACCGATTCGGGAGGACAGTTCGTTGACAGGGGATCCCAGTATCGGCCCGTCATTTTTTACCATGATGACGAACAGCGGCGCCTTGCGGAAGAGGCCAAAAAGGCCATGGAAAAATCCGGACGTTTTGACAAGCCCATTACCACTGAAATTTCAAAGGCGACCGAATTTTTTGAGGCCGAGGACTATCATCAGGACTATTACAAGACCCATGCACTTCGTTACAAATATTACAGGTGGAACTCCGGACGAGATCAATTTCTAACCAAGGCCTGGGGGCATGAGAAAAAGAACAGCCCCGCCCCTGCGGGTCATTCAAAATACACCAAACCCGGAGATGATGAACTGCGCGAGACATTGACCCCGCTTCAGTACGAGGTGACCCAGCAAGAGGGCACGGAACCACCCTTTAATAACGAATACTGGGATAACAAAAGAGATGGGATCTATGTGGACATCGCCTCGGGTGAGCCGCTTTTCAGCTCGCTGCAAAAATATGCCTCCGGGACCGGCTGGCCCAGCTATACCATGCCATTGGAACCCAAAAACATCGTGGAGGAAAAAGACAACAAGCTTTTCATGAGTAGAACGGAAGTTCGAAGCAAGCATGGCGATTCCCACTTGGGCCACGTCTTCCCCGATGGACCGGCGCCCACCGGACTGAGATACTGTATTAACTCGGCCTCCCTTCGATTCATTCCCAAGGAGGATCTGGAAAAGGAAGGCTATGGCGAGTACATCGGCCTGTTTTCCGAAAAGACCGCTAAGTGAGCGGGGGTCGAGATCGATATCGTGTCCACCCGGACTGGAGGAGCAACACCTCGTCTGGTTTGACTTCGTCCCTCCTAATCCCGGTTCTTGACATTGGAAATGACCATGCTGTATGGTTTAGGTGTATTTTTGACTGTATCGCTTTGGGCCACCTTCATGAAGGCGTCTTCCGAGTTTATGACGATCTCGGGGCCTATCCCTGCAGGATGGGCATTGAACGCATGGGGCCCTTATAAAGAATGATGATGGACTTGCTCATTGCGCCGGCCACATGGCCATCCGGGAAGCCCTGCTCCCTGTCCCCACGAGATTGACGTCCCCAAGATTTTAGTCGCAAAACCATCCCATCCTTTGGTATCGCCTTGACTCACCCGCCGAAATGGAAAGAACTTCCGTTAGCCGGCCGGGTGTGGAGATTGAGAAGCATCATGAGATTCCTGATCGAACCGAAAAAAACAAGTAAAGGAAATCGTTGATATTTTAACATGAGACACAACACCTTTAGGGGTCTGGCGACCCCCGCTCTTCCCGAGGGGAGGAGTTCACGCCAAACAGACATTTTGGACAGGCCGGATGCCCTGGATCATCTGATGAATCCCGGGAGCATCGCTGTTGTAGGTGCCAGCAAAGACCGCTCAAAACCCGGAGGTAAAATCGTCCTCAACATCAAGGAACACGGATTCAAAGGCGATCTCTGGGCCGTCAACCCGAAAGGCATGCCGATAAACGGGATTCCTGTCTTCACACGGATTGAGGACCTGCCGGGATCTCCGGATCTGGGCATTATCAGCGTACCCAAGCCCCTGGTGCGCGAATCCCTTGAGGCCCTCGCCGCAAAAGGGGTTCGCGCCGTCATCCTGCTTGCCTCCGGCTTCGGAGAGGTAGACGCCCGGGGCAAGGCCGAGGAAATAGAACTGGTGAAAATCGCCGATCGAGCCGGCATCACCCTGGTTGGGCCAAATACCTTGGGGGTGCTCTCCCCCGCCTATGCGGGAATCTTCGCCGGGCCTGTTTACGCGGGAGAGGTCCAACCGGGGGCCGTCGATTTCATCAGCGGTTCCGGCGCCACGGCAAACTTCGTCAGGGAACTTTCCTGGAGCAGGGGGCTTCATCTGAGCCACATGGTGACGGTCGGAAATTCGGCCCAGCAGGGAGTGGAAGACATTCTCGCCCTCTTCGATCACTGGAACGGTTCCGGGGCCGCCCCTGTCTTCATGCTCTATCTGGAGCAACTGAAAAAACCGGGCAAATTCCTGGCCCATGCGAGAAGCCTTGTGGGTAAGGGCCACCGAATCGTGGCCGTCAAGGGAGGAAGCACAGATGCCGGAAACCGGGCGGCCAGCAGCCACAGCGGCGCCCTGGCCAGTTCGGAAAGGGCCATCCAGGCCCTCTTCGAAAAAGCGGGCATCATCCGTGTAAGGAGCAAACGCGAAATGGTGGATGTGGCCGCCGCCCTGACGGTCCTGAAGAACAAGGCGGTTAGCCGAATCTGTATTATAACCGACAGCGGGGGGCCCGGTGTCCTGCTAACGGACGAACTGGCGCGGCAGGGACTGGCCGTGCCGGTACTCAAAGAGACCACACGAAAGCTGTTGGTCGAGGTCCTGAACCCGGGGGCGAGCGTCTTCAATCCGGTGGACTGCCTGGCCACGCGAACCCCGGAACAAATCCGAAAGGTCTTTGAGATCCTTTGCCGGCTGGAGAAGGATCGAATCGACGCCATTGTCATCATCACGGGCGATAACGGCCTTGGAAGCATGTGGGATATCTACGAGGAGATCATCACCGCCATGGATCGATTCCCCATCCCTGTGATCCCGGTTCTCCCCACCATGGTGATGTCCGCCGCCGAGCAGGAGCGCCTCCGTGCCGCCGGCAAATGCTTTTTTCACGACGAGGTCAACCTGGGGAAGGCCCTGGGAAAGATCGCCCGATGGACCGCACCGACCGATCCGGTCGGGGTTCTGGCCGGGTATGCACCCGAAGAGATCCGCAGGATTGCGAAAGGCCTTCACGGGCAGCTTTCGCCTGAAATCGTTTCGGCCCTGCTTCGGGCCGCAGGGTTCAAAGTGACGCCGTGTGTTACCGTCCGTAGCCGGCACGATCTTATCACCGCCTGCGAGAAAATCGGATACCCCCTTGCGATGAAGGTGATAGGCCCGATCCACAAGACAGATAAAGGCGGGGTCAGGCTCTGGATCACGAATCCTGAGGGGGCCCGGGCCGCCTGGCGGGATCTGTTGCGGATACCGGGAGCGGAAGGTGTCCTGGTGCAGCCCATGATCCAGGGCGCAGAGGTGATCCTGGGGGCCAGCCGGCACGGCGACTTCGGGCACTTGATCCTGTTCGGAATGGGCGGCATCTATGCCGAAGTCCTCGGGGACCTGCGATTCGCCCTGGCACCCCTTTCCCTCGACGACAGCATGCGACTGATCAGGGGCATTCGGGGGTTTCCCATCCTGGAGGGGATGAGGGGCAAGCCAGGGATGAATATCGAACTGCTCTCGGACTGCCTGCTCCGTCTCAGCCTGCTGGTTTCGGATTTTCCCGAAATACGTGAAATCGACTTGAACCCCCTCAAGGGCCGGGGCTCGGATCTCACCGTCGTGGATGCCCGCATCATTGTGGGCTGGGATCATTAGCTGGTTTTCATCCAGAAATGGCCCTTTTCCGCAATTTCGGCGTCAATCGGCGGGATTCCTTGTGCGGAGTACACTTGTACGCCTCCGCGCAATCCCTTGATTTCCTTGAACTTGCTAAAAATTGCCTATTTCTGAATTGAAAACTTACTCGTGCCCAGAGATCCTTTCCGGATGGGCACTAGCTGACCCCTCCGGCATCTTCACCTGGCATAAGGATCACGTGCCAAGACGGTTCTGTCGAAATCATCTCTTGATAAATAGTTTTGGCACCCCGAGTGCGACCGAATAATTGGACGAATGGTAATACGCAGCCCCTATGGTGCGGCGCGATGGATCCGCACGACAGAGCAAACTGCCGGCCAAAAAAGGGAAAGTGACTTACGAGAAAAAGGATTAAACACAAAGGTATGTGGGAATATAAACCGCTCGATTTTTGAGGTCAGAGGGATTTGCCTTGCGGGGTCAATTTTTATCTTCTAATTCCCCTAAAAAAGGCTCTCACATATCTCACACTCGACAATAATAACGCCAAACCAATGCCTGCATACAAAATGGCCAAATATTGCTTTGGAATCACTGAATGGCGCAATATCACTCCCATTGCAATCATGACCACAATAATCAAATAACTCTTCAAAGGAATAAAGGAGAACAGACATTTCTTTTCATCCGTTGGGAGGATTCTTGCCAGATTTTTATCTACTATCTTCAAAAACAAAAAATGATGGATCAATAACGCCAATACGATTCCAACTCCCCCAAACAAACAAATGGTTATATTAGAAAATTTTAATAGCCATGAAAATGCCAAAAACAAAAGCATGACTCCGACACATACCCAAATAAACCCTGCAAGAAACAACAAAACGTTCTTCGTGACAGCCGGTTTATATGCGTCTCTTTTTCTCATAATATGTTCTGTCTTTTTGCAACGGTGAGGCACTCAGGCCGCAAGTTTATGACCGCCGCCGTGCAGGCACAGGTTATCCCGTAATATATTTTATTGGCCTTTTCATATTCATTCATCATGATTATTGCTTCTATAAATATGGACCTCTGCTTTTTCAAGGGTTACCAAGCCTTCTTTAACCACGGTTGTGATGTAGGAAAGGAAATTATTTATTTTTTCCGGTGTATCTACTAGTTCCACGACAATCGGCAAATCGAGAGACAGCCGTAATATTTTTGAAGTATGAATGCGGCTATTAGCACCAAATCCCATTAACCCACGAAGCACAGTAGCCCCTGCTAAACCATGCTCCTTAGCTTTAATTACGAGCCATTCATATAATGGTTTACCTTCATTCTTATCACTTTCGCCAATAAATATCCTGAGAAGTTGACCTTCGGCCGGGAGTTTCATTCGCCTCACCTCCATATCATAATAACAGTAAATCGGCCAAGCAATACGGCTGACAGCCCCAAAATTATGTGAGTTGCGACGTTAAGAAAAGCCAGAAACAATCTTTGGTCTTGCAGTAGGTTAATTGTTTCAGTACAAAATGTAGAAAATGTGGTAAACGAACCCAAAATACCGACCATCAGTAACAGACGTATTTCCGATGTCATGTTAAGCTGATATTCAGCAAGATGAAAAATTATGCCGACCAAAAAACAGCCGGCCATATTAACGGCGATGGTTCCATAGGGGAAAGCAATGCTATGCGTCAAATTCTGGATACAACCACTTATCAAATACCTTAAGGCTGCACCAATAAAACCACCCAAACCAACCATAACTATTTTGTGCATAGTCACTCCTCTTTACATAATAAATAAAATTGAAATGGAAGCAGGAGTCATCAGCACAGCAGCGGTTTAAGGCGAACCCCATCGCCCATAATTGTTAAATCAGCCCAACGAAAGCCGGCATTGATTGCCTGGTGAGTAACGAAAGACAATCAAGTAAAAATTAATCCATATATAGGCGCTTCCCCTAACTCTTATGAGCTGAATCAGTTTCCCTATCAGGACGATACCGTTCTTCTTTTGTCGCTTCCCGAACGCCAACAATTTCCACATCAAAAATAAGCACGACACCGGCAAGTGGGTGATTAACATCAATAGTGATTTCATCGCCCTCCACTTTCCTCACCACAATAGGCTGCACAGATCCGTCCGGTGCCTCCACATCAAAGGTCATACCCACTTCAATGGAATCCATATCCTGGAAAACCGATCTTTCAACGGTCTGGACAAGGTCCGGATTGAATTCTCCATAGCCCTCGTCAGGCTCGATTCTCACCTGCAGAGAATCTCCCACAACTTTACCCACAAGCGCCTTCTCCAAACCGGGAATCATATTGTCCGCGCCGTGTAAATATACCATTGGCTCTGACCCTTCTGAACTATCCAGCACATTTCCGTCATTGTCAGTCAGTTTATAATTCAAGCTGACGACCCTATTATTATCTATCGACAAAGACATAGCCGCACCTCCATGTAACCTTTACGGAACAGATAGTACCGCACAATTGCAGAGATCATCGCTTTCAAAACATGTCATATCTCCGGCATTTAAACCGGGGACGGGAAATAAACGAACAGTTAGTGGCTTATTTAAACGATAGGCCATCGTTCCGGTATCTCGCATTAATGCAGTAATTTTTGTTATAGGCGTATTTCCCGGAATGGGCACCGTATCAAGACCAATCCCGCAAACAGCACTGTAAGTCAGTAGAGCGCGAATATCGAAATCAAAATTTTTAGTCCCACTTGCAAGACCTTGATCTTCAGTAACAGCAAGCATTAAGCCGGAGAATCCAACCGAATCAACACCTTTTATTGATTTGAAGACTTTCGTTAATAATGAAGAAGCCTCAACGGATCCTGATGCCCCAAAATATTCGACTCCCAAAAGTTTATACACTTCCACCATAGAAGAACAACGCTTTGACGGTGCGGCGGAACTGTCAACACCGCAAAATGAGAAAAAGGTATTCTTGCTTAGTCCGTCTATGATGGATTTCACATTAGAAACATGATATTGAAGTGCTGAATTCAGACTCTCGTAGTATCCTTTATAAAGATCATTATGCTTATCAGAACGAGTATTTTTATTGAATTCCATCAAGGCATTGACAAGTAAATCCGGCGTTTCTAGACCGATTACAAAACAATTACCAAGCTCCTTCCTATGATAACCGGCCGGGAAATAGGGTATCAGAGGGGCACAGTTAAAATTGACGGTAAAATTAAAATTACCTTCACCGCGTGGCGTAATTTCACTTATTTCTTTTACAGCAAGTGCAGAACAATATATTAAGCCATCATCGAGTACGCCAAAATCATCCAACTCTATATTTACGCACGCGTTACATAAATCGCCATATGCTTTGATCAGCTCAGGAAGGATGGCTATTTCTTCCTTTGTTCGTGCTTCACCAATAGCAAACCTCATTCTAAGGTTTGACGTATCAGAAGAGTTCAAGATATCACTTATGAATTCCAAATCCTTTTTCGCCGCTTCAACACTTTCAGTGTTTAAGTATTCCCCAAATGGATTGGTCACAATTCGGATTGATTGGACAACATAACCACCTTCAATAAATTTACGTGACAGGTCATTGCAAAATTCGGTAGCACTCAAAATAGAATTTTTCCATGTAGCCCTGTCCTTATTAAAAACCAAAAAGGTGGTTATCGTTCTTATCCTGCAGAGTTCCTTGTTTTTATATTTCATTAGAATGCCTTACCGTAACCTATCTTGACCGGATCTTGTCCACAAATTCCGTGGTCCCCAACATGAGCCCGTGTCTGAGATAAAAAATCTCCCGCCCCTCATCCCACCAATTTTTTTCTAAGCCAAAAATATGACGGACAATATAGGATATTCCATTTCACATATCAAGCTGTGCCCCAGTTTCGTCTTATTTTGAATTGAGGATCATCCTTCAATTTTAGATTTTTTCAACATCTTGACGGGAAGCGGGACAGGTATGTCTGTCTGAGGATACAACCGTTTAATTTTAGATCGATTTTATCGTTTCTTCTGAATATTCGATTTGTTATGGAATTTTCACGGTCATAAACGCTTTTTTTATGCCCTTTTTTTGAACATCCCGCGATTTTTTTAAAAGTGCAAAAACGGTTCAAAAAATTTAGTTGACTTTTTCTATCGATTCTTCCATTAAAAAAACCTTACCTTATTTTCCTAAAGTCCTGGGAGACCTGGAAAAGATGTAAAACTAGATAGATAAGGAGGACGGGGATGAAATATATCGGAAGATTGTTTATCATCGCAGCTTTTTTGGTTGCCTTTTCTGTTATTGCGGGTCCTCAGGCAGTTTCTGCAGGCACAGTCGAAAAATTCGTGAATATTCAGGCCAAACCGGATCCAGTAAAAATTGATTTAACAAGAACAGCCGTAGTTGTAGTGGATATGCAAAATGCCTTTGCAAGCAAAGGAGGAATGTTTGATCTTGTTGGACAGGATATTTCAGGGGCTAAAAATGTCATCGAAAATAACAAGAAGGTCATTACTGCGGCAAGAGCCGCGGGAATCAAAGTTATTTATCTGAATATGACCTACTCGGCCGACATGTCGGACAGCGGAGGTCCCGGCTCTCCCAATTGGCACAAAGAATTTGGACTCGTTGCCATGAACAATAATCCAAAGAACAAAGGCAAATTTCTGATCAGGGGGACCTGGGATGCGGCTGTTGTTGACGAACTCAAGCCACAGGCAGGAGATATTGTTATTCCAAAATTTCGGTACAGTGGTTTCAGGGGAACAAGCCTTGACGTGGTTCTTAAAACTTACGATATAAAATATCTTGTATTTACAGGGATTGCTACAAATGTCTGCGTAGAATCAACCCTAAGGGATGGATATTTTCTGGATTACTGGCCAATTCTTGTCTCAGATGGAACGAACAATGCCGGACCCCCGTTTACACAGCAGGCGACACTCTGGAATATAGAGGCTCTTTTTGGATGGGTTACCACTACTGCGGATATCGTGAAAGCAATGTCAGTAAAATAAAACCGATGTTCTCTCCCAGGACTAAATTTATTTCAGAGTGACTTTTTTGGGGCCTTTTTCAAGAAATGCAGTAAAGGGTCCCGACCCAAAGGATCAAATTTTCCATCTTAAAATAAAATGTCAAAATTTGTGAGTCCCCCGGCATACCCGGGGGTTTACCCTTGGTTAATTATTTTTTGCAGGGATTCCAATTCGCCATTTTCCATCGTGATAAACCTCAGCAGGTCAGGGATCTCAAACTGCGTAAAAACAAGCATCAATATGGGGCAGACCCCTAATACCATAGCCGTAGCAATCCTTTTCTCCCAAAAGCCGAGATCCTTCTTCGTATCGTGATGTGAAAACGGTGGTATCCCTGACCCGAAAAAGGCATCCATTACAGGTGAGATATTCCCCTCAGGGAGGTGGCCTGACCTCTTATTCCCAACTATCCTCGCTTTTGTGCTCCGACCTTTCGCCATCTCCTGTAAAATGTCTATCGATGCCTCTATGCTTGCCTTACGGGGCAATAATTCAGCCACGGCACAAGGGTCAAGCCCCAAATCGATGCACCGCTTCATCAGGACAGGGGCATCATCCAATCTCTTGGCGGCCAGGGCCGCAAATCCCTTGTGGTCAAGAATAAATAGGCCCTGCCTTTTCAAGGCTTTTCTGTTTCGGCCGCCATCATTCCACTTGAATTCGAGGTAGCTCATACATGGAAATGGACAGTGGTAGCAGGCATGGGACTTCTTGTGGAGTTTTTTGATGAGCTGCTTTGCATCTTCACCTCCATCTATCATTTCATATATGGCAACGGGATTTTTTTTTCTCTGGTAGCTATTCTGCATAGCTTTTACCATTTCTTGGCCCCTTGCAATATTTTCTTGCGGGAATGCAATACCCCCGGAGGCATTCATCGTGACCCCTCTGAGACTTTTTGAGGCCATAAAACCTGCAAGAGAGGCCTTGTCGAGACTCCCCCACAGCCCCATGGAAACGCAGGCATGAGCAGCGTCATTCTCGGCCGCAGGGCCGGCAATCAGCACGGTTTCCGGAAAGGATGTGCCGGAGGCCATCAGTATCCTTTCCGCCTCAGGTATCTCCAGCCCTGTAATGTTATCTGCAGGCAAAACCCTTATGGTGCCGTTTAAGAGTTCGATCATAGAGGGTTGCTCGGCCTTGCCCGCGATCACCATGAAATCGATCCCTGAGAATTTCAATTGGGGCCCTGCCTTGAGCATGAAAGGGACATGGCGTACGTCTCCCCCAGGAGACCGGAATGTGGCTACCATAAGGCAGGAGGCGGGTGCGAAGCTGCCTGTCAGCGGGCCTGTGCCAAAGACCAGGGGATCTTCTTTCATATGCGCTTCAAGGAGGAGGGTGTTGATTGCAGCCCCCCCAATACCGTCGGCAATCATCCCCTCGGAGAGAGGCAAGACCTCCACGGATGCGCTGTCCAGATGTACCAGGGCTATCCGGCCGTTATAGAATCTCTTTAGGTACTCCATACCGCTGCCTCTCCCGGGGCGGTCTTCTGCCATCTGAATCGTATCTTTGCCGCGCTGTAAGGGCATTGGTCAACGCACCTCAAACAGAGTATGCACTCGTCCATGGGGACCTGAGGAGAAATGCCCTCTCTCAGGGCATCCCTGTCTATGATGCCCATGGGGCACACCTCGGCGCACTGCATGCAGGAGAACTTCTTGCACTGTGGCGCCCCGATCACGATCTTGATCAGGCCGAACTTGGCTGCCAGGGCAAGCACCGCACCTACCGGGCACAGGTATCTGCACCAGGAGCGCCTTTCTCCGATCTCCAGGGTCGCGATGGCCGGAAAGATTGCGAGCTCTGCCCCTCTTACCACACCTTGGGCCCCATATGACCGGCAGATGCTGCCGATAGGGCATATCGTGCAAAAGGTCTGGAAGCCTAGGCTGGCGCTCCCCCCCACGGCACCTGCAAGCACGCCGTATTTTATCATTCTGCTTTTCAAAAACGCGGGCAGGCCGAATTTCGGGGTGATTCTTCCCACCAGGTCGAGAAAAAAACCGAAGGGGCAGGCCCAACCGCAAAAAAACCGCCCGAAGATAACGGTCAAACCGATCAACACCATGGCGGATGCAAGGCCTGTGACCACAACGGTCTTGGTTGCGACGATATTCTGGAGGGTTCCCGTGGGACACGGGAGGCTCACTACTCCTGCCTTGAAAGAGCAGAAGGTCCCCACAAGGATCACCACAAGAAAGAGAAATACGAGAAACTGGACCGGCCACCTCAAAAACCTTATCCAGCGAACGGGCTTCCCCCGGTAGAAGCGCAGAGCTTCTTCCGGGCAATGTTTCACGCACAGCGGGTCGCCCTCGCACAGGTCACACTTTCGGATCTTCCCTGTAGTGGGTTCAACCAGTGGCGCAGACTCGGGGCAGGCCATGGTGCATATGCCGCACTCGACACAGAAAAGATCATCGATACGCACAATACCGTCTTTGCCTTTTTCTATCGCCCTTGTTGGACAGGCCTCTACGCAGAGCGGCTCCCGGCAGTGGAGACAGAGGATGGTGAAATTTGTGCCCTGCTCATCGGATCGGAGCACCTTCACGCTTGATGATGCGGGCGCCACCATGGAGACGTTTCTTGAGGAGCAGACCATCTCGCAGGTTTCGCATCCGGTGCACTTTTTGGGATTAAAAACAATCACCGGAGGCCGCCTTGGGAGCCTGCGCCTCTTGGGCAAGGGCCGGAGATCATCGATCGAAAGGTGCTCCTCCGGTCTTTCAGCCTGTTTTTGCATGCCTTGTGTAACCCCCATCTACGTGTTTCTGAGCAAATAGCGCCTCCTCCTGCAGGAAGGGCACAAATCCAGGTATCCCAGGGGTTCACCCCCAAGCCTTTTGTCTACATAATCCATGACCGGCGTCGGCCTATAGAGTTGGCCGCAGGATCGGCAAGTCCTCGCATCCTTTGCGGCGCCTGTGGCAATGGCCAACCCCCTTAAGCCCCTGACAAGATCCCGACAGCTCACCTCCTCGGGGCAGACATCCGTACCCGCATTACACTCGGTGCAGTACCACAGGTGCGCATCCTCCAGGATGTCCTTTGTCATGAGGGCTTTTTTGATAACGCCCCGCGGGGACATCTCTATCGAGAAATTGGAGTACATCTCGGCCATAGGGCATACGGCGACACATCTCCCGCACTCCACGCACCTGTAAGCCCCTGATGCCCGTGCGATCACCTCGACCTTGTCTTCAACCGACTCCATCACTTTCTTCTTTCCTCAGGTTGGCTGCGCACACCTTGAATTCCGGTATCTTTGAAACCGGATCCAGGGCATCGATGGTGAGCGCATCGGCCGGTGCCTCGAAAAAATGGAATGCCGCAAAGATCGAGCCCCTGGAGACCCGTTCGGTAATGCGGGCTGTGGTCACAATGGCATCCCGTCTGGTTGATACCCGGACTGCATCACCCGTCCTGATGCCGATCCTCGCGGCATCAACCGGATGGATTTCCACAAAGGGTTTGTCCACCTCCCTGTTGAGAGAGGGTGAGCGCCGGGTCATGGTGCCCGTGTGGTAGTGGCAAAACATCCTGCCCGTGATAAAGATATAGGGATAGTCTTGGTCCGGACTCTCCACGGGCGGGGTATACTCGGGAACCACAAACAGGCCTTTGCCTCTCGTGAATTTCTCCTTGTGGAGAAAGGGTGTACCCGGATGGTCGTCTGCCGGACAGGGCCACTGCAGCCCGTCTGGGCTGAGCCTGTGAAAATGTACCCCTCCATACAATGGGGTGAGAGATGCAATCTCATCCATCACCTCGAAGGGATGCCCGTAGTCAAAATCAAGGCCCATTGCCTTGCCGATCATGCAGATGATTGTGAAGTCATCCTTTGCCTCCCCAGGGGGACCCAAGGCCTTTCGAAGCAACTGGATCCTCCGCTCGGTGTTGGTAAAGGTCCCTGTCTTCTCGGCAAAACACGCCCCAGGCAGTAACAAATGCGCGAACTGTGTGGTCTCGGTCGGGAAGATGTCCTGCACCACCAGAAAGTCCAGTTGTTTCAGGAACTCTATGGTCTTTTTCCTGTTGGGATCGCTCATCACAGGGTTTTCCCCCATGATGTAGACCGAGCGTATGTCCCCGCCCCCGGAGCCAATCGCCTCGGTCACCGTAAGGCCAGGCCTGTCCGAGAGCTCCCGGCCCCATGCATGCTCAAACTTTTTTTTGATCCGGGGTTCAGAGACCCGCTGGTACCCGGGGTACACATTGGGCAACCCGCCCATATCGCACGCGCCCTGCACATTGCACTGGCCCCTCAAGGGGCAGACACCGGAGTGCTCCTTGCCCACGTGCCCGCAGAGTAGGGCCAGATCACAGATGGCCAGGACATTGGCGGTACCGCACGCATGTTGTGTGATCCCCATGCAGAACACAACAAATGCTTCGGTCGCCGTTGCATAGGTCTCGGCGGCTTCGCGTATCCTATCCCCATCCAAACCGCATTCCTTTGCGGCGCGCTCAACCGTCCATTCACCAAGATATTCATTCAGGGTCTCAAACCCTTGTGTTCGTGCTGCGATGAACGCCCTGTCCTCCAGGGAATGGTCGAGGATATGCCGCATCATGCCGCAGATCAGGGGGATATCGGTGCCTGAACGTATCTGAAGGTGGGTGTGGGCATTTTTTGCCACCTCGGTGGCCCTGGGGTCTACCACCATGAGCCGGGCGCCCCGATCCCTGGCCCGGTAGATCTCACCCATCACGATGGGGAAGGTCTCTGCGGCATTGGAGCCCATGATCAGGATGCACTTAGCACCTTCAAGGTCCTTGATGGAGTTGGTCATGGCCCCGCTTCCCAGTGCCTGGGACATGCCGGCCACGGTAGGGCCGTGGCAGAGCCGGGCGCAGTGTTCCACGTTATTCGTTTGAAAGCCCGCCCGGATTAGTTTTTGGAACAGGTAGTTTTCCTCGTTGGTGCACTTGGCAGAGCACAACCCACCGATGGCATCACCGCCGTGTGTCTCTGCAGTCCGGCCAAGTCTTTCTACTACGAGGTCAATGGCCTCATCCCATGGTATCGGATGAAAGTTCTCGCCCTTTCTCAGAAGCGGGGTCGTTAACCTTTTCGGGTGGTGGATGAACTCGTGGGCAGACCACCCCTTGATGCACAGCGATCCCTTGGAAACAGGATGGTCCCTGTCAGGATAGTTTCCCACGACCCTGCCGTCCCTGACCTGGAGAACCAGCCCGCACCCGGTGCCGCAATAGGGGCACGTGGTCTTTACAAATTCGACATTCATGCGCTATCCCCCAGAGAATCCATCCAACCTGGAACCTCGCAACCCGGAGACGGCTCCTTGGTGAGATCAGAAAGCATTGGAGACCTCCTCTCTTGATCCGTACCCGCCTCATACCCGTATTTTTCCACAAGGGAAGCCCTCATGGAGATCTGGAGCAACATCAGGGGGATATTCTCAGGGCAGGCATCCTGGCACGCCCCACAGGCCACACATGTATCGCACAGGTGAAAGGCTCGAATCAGGTGAAAAGAGATCACATCCGCAGGGATCTCGCCCCTTCCCACCCAGAGATCATCCTCTAGCTTGCAGGGGACGCACACGCAGATGGGGCATGAGTTCCTGCACCCGTAGCACTTGACGCATCTCCTGAGTTCGGTTGCCCACCGGATCATGCGTTCCCTCTGGTCTCCCTCAAGAAAGGTCCTGGCCCTCTCATCCTGGAAGGGATCCACTCCCTCCACGACATCCCCTACGTCCACCTCAGAGGGGTAGGGCCGGGTACACAGACACGCCCTTGCCTGCTCCTGGGTACATGCAAGGCCCATAACGTGAATCTTTTCCCCGTCGATCTGGTTTCGCTTTATGAGTTCCACAATGGCCCTTTCATCGCACCCACGGCACAGGACCGCCAGCCTGTAGTCCGAAGGGAGGTCCTTTAGGATCCCGGTGGCAAGCTTGGCGAGCAGCCACTTTGGCTCAACCACCAGGGAGTCGATATCGCTTGGGTCTTCGAATAGATGTGGGGATACGCCGTCCTCTGCCTCCCACAACCCAAGCACGCCTTGGGCGCGTCCCTGTTCAAGCGCTTTCCGGGCAATCTGTCTGGCTTGTTCAAGTATGGTCACGGATCACACCTTTATGGCATCTATCGTGGAAGCATGCGTCCACTCATCAAGCGGGGGCAATCCCCTGAGCTCTTGAAAAAAATCATTCAGGATGCCCGCAAACTGATGATATTCATGGCCGGTGCCGAAGCTGGTCAGCAACCGGCCCGAGTCTATGCCCACGGTGTCAAGGAGCATTTTTAGGAGATCCAGCCGTTTTACGGCCCTGTGATTGGCGTTGTGATACCGACATCCGCCGAGATGACACCCCAGGACCCCAACCCCTTCGATCCCATAGGAAAATGCCCTAATAATACTGTCGGGCTCCACCCGTGCGGCGCATTCCACCGGAATTATCCGGAAGTCGAGAGGCAGTTGGACCCGTTTCTTTCCCGCTCCATCGGCCCCTATCAGGGCACACCACCGGCAGGCAAAAACGATTACCTTTGGCTCGCTACTTTGTCCTTGTCGATTGCCCATTGCGCACCATGCCTTACGAAAACGATTTCATCAGCATCTCGCCAATCACCAGCGCATCCTGCTCCGGCAGCTGGATGCTCCCATTGGGGCACACTGCGACGCAGGTCCCACACCCGGTGCAGTGCATGGGATCGACCCTGCTCTTGGATGCCCCATTTACCGGTTCCAGTGTGCAGGCCTCAAATGGGCAGATGTGTACACAGTTGCCACAGCCTGTGCACGCCTCCCGGTCGACCCGGGCGATGGCGAATTTCTCCCCCCTGAACTGGCTCAACCCCAGGGCAGTGATCTCTTGTCCGGACACCAGGCAAAAGGCCTTCATCGCGGCGGCCTCGCCCTGGGTGATAGCCCGATCCGCCAGCACCGGCCACCGGGCCGAGCCACAGATAAAGATACCTGGTACCGTGGTCTCCACGGGGTGCATGAGTGGTTGTACCTCGAAAAATCCGAGGTGATCCCGGGTGAGACCGAGCATTCGAGCAAGCCCGTGGGGATCCTTGTGGGCAGCAAGAGGCGTACTGAGTACCACCATGTCGGTATCGAGTTCGCGCATTATACCTGTGGCGGCATCGTAGACGTGCACGGCCTGGACGTGATCCGTCCCCTCGATGACCGGCGGGTTTTGTTCTTCAAAGCGAATAAACCTTATGCCCTCTGCCATGGTCCTCCGATAGTATTGCTCGAGGGCACTTCCGGGGCATATGATATCCCGGTGCAGGATATAGACCTCCGCCTCCGGGTTTCCTTTTCGCAGGCCCATGGCGTTCTTGAGGCTTACCGGGCAGCATATGGCTGAACAGTAAGGCCTTGCTTGGTCCCTGGCGGCAACGCATTGGATAAAGACGATGCGTCTTGCCTTGACAGGCCCGGCCTTGAGGTGCCTTTCCAGCTCGATGGCGGATAGCACGCCCTTGAGCTCTTTATAGCGGTAGAGCCCCTGGGGGAGGAGGGCCTGAGCACCTGTTGCGATAATAACCGCCCCTGCGTGAATCATGTGCTCGGTTCCGTCAACCTGAAGACGGATGGCAAAATCCCCCACGGTTCCTTCCGCCGAGGCGATACGCGCTAACGGGTAATAGGTGATGCCGGCGTTCTCCTCCACCTCCTTCAGGTAGGGAGCCAGCTTTTCCCCGGGGGTTGTCTCATCAGGGGCTACCCTGGATATCAGGTTGAGCAACCCCCCTGGTCTTTTACTCCTTTCAACGAGGTGCACTTTGATCCCGAGCTGCCCGAGCGATGCCGCAGCGGCAAGGCCTGCCGGCCCGGCCCCCACAACCATGACCTCATGCCTTGACAGAGTATTAGTATCCTCCGAGTCTTCTTTGCGGACAAGGGAGGCGAGCCCCATATTGATAAGATCCCGGGCCTTGCCGGTGGCGCCTTCAGGCTTACCTTTGTGAATCCAGGCACAGCCCTCCCGGATGTCCACCAGCTCAAGATCGGCAGGATGTAGCCCTCTCTGCTCAAGGCCCCGGAGAATGGAATGACCTCGTGCAAGGGGGGAGCACGCGGCAATCAGGGCCTTGCCCGACCCTGATTGCCTGATCTTTTCTGAAAGGTCCTCCACGGCGTCAAGGCAGAGACAATCCAGTATCTCAACGGATGATACCGAGGGATGATCCGTCAACATATTCTTCAGGGAATCCAGATCTAGGACATCACTGATCTCCCCGCAGCACCTGCACAGGATACAGATCACCTTTCTTTTACTTGCCATTACGCTCTCGTTTCAGAAATGTGTGTAAGGCAGCAGAGGATGCCTGGGCCACAGAGGCCTCTACGTCCACGGGTTCTCTACAGAAGCCGCAGGCCGGATAATGGCCAACTGCCTCATCGAGAAAACCCTCCCCATCGAGGACCGGCACGTGGCCGGTGATGCCTGGCCTCGTAAGAGAGGTCTGTAAGGCGCCGTTGAGCACCACCATGTCGAATCTTCTCATCTCCCTTGTTTGGCTCAGGGTATTCTCATAGCGTACCGCTATCCCCTCACCAGAAGGCAGGGGATGTATCAGGCCGGGCCTACCCCGTATGAGCGTAAGCGGGGTGCCCCGGATCTCTCTGAGGTAATACTCGTAGTAGTGCCGGCCCTCTGTGCGCAGGTCCGTGTAAAAGATAACGCAGTCCACGGCCGGGTTTCTCCGCTTTACCCACTGGGCCTGCTTGAGCGCGTGCATGCAGCACACGGAAGAGCAGTAGGGAAACATCCTCTTGTCCCGTGCGCCCGCGCACTGGATAAAGGCAATGCTTTTGGGGGCGGAGCCATTGCGTCTGGTTAGGATGGTGCCCTTGTTCGTACCGGCCTCTGCAATCCACTCCTCAAACTCCAGGGAGCTCATGATATCGGGATGCGTGCCGTACCCATACTCTTTAAGGGGAGAGATATCGGCATCCCCAAACCCCGTTGCCCATATCAACTGCTCCACCGCGATAACGATCTCCTGTGCTTGTCTGTGTATGTCGATGGCGTCTGTCGGGCACACCTTCATGCACTCGCCGCACCCGTTACAGACATCCGCATCGATAACATATGAGGGAGGGTATGCATGCTCGCCCATACTTTTTATGGCATCGACGGGGCATTTCTCCGCGCATCTGCCGCAAAATATACATCTGCTCTCGTCAATCAGATGCGGTCCCTCGATGAGCATAGCGTTCAGGTACCGGTCTTGTCGCTTGATCTCCTTTAAAAAAGAAAGGGTGTGTACCCTGATCAAGGGATGCTGCCTGCACAAACGCACCTCTGTCCAGAGCAGACAAAAGGCACAGTGGTCGGTGGGGTAGAGCTTGTCAAGCCGAGCGATCTGCCCTCCCAGCGTTGGACCCTTTTCAACCAAATGCACGGATCTTCCCGCATTGGCCAGATCCAGCGCGGCGGTGATCCCCGCGGCACCTCCACCAACCAGCAAGACGGGGTTCAATGGACCCGGTTCACTTGCCATGCCTGTCTCCCTCTATTGCTCAATGAGACCGTAATGGTGTGCCAGTTTATTGATTCGTTTTCGGAGCCACGTCTTGAAATCGTCCGGCGGGAACTCATAGGGCGCAACCCGGTCTTCCAGTCGCACAGCCAAATATTTCTGGGATGGCTGGTATCTTCTTACCTTCTCATAGTGCACGATAATAGACTTGGGATCGGTTGGGCAGCGTTTCGTGCACAGGCCACAGCCTATGCATTTATCCTCGATGACAACCGGGTATCGCCTCTTTTCCAGTTTTATGGCGTCATATTTGCATGCCTTGTAGCAGTCTTTACATCTCTTTGTTTTCTGCCAGGCAAGGCAAGTATCGTGATTGATCACTGCATTGCCGATATCGATTTCTTCTTTGGGTACTTTTTTGATGGCGCCGGTGGGGCAGATCCTGACGCACTCCATGCATATGATGCACTTTGTCCAGTCCATGACAGGGGTGCCCAGGTTTGGGATCCCGTCAAGGATGGATGCCGGGTGAAGGGCATCTGCGGGGCACACATCGATACACCGGTAGCAGCGGGTGCAGTATTTCAGAAACTCATCTTCAACCAGAGAGGCCGGCGGCCTGGGCAGGGCCTTTGCCCCGCTCACCTTGAAAAGGCCGAAGATGGTGAATGATATGACGCCGCTTACAAGAATATGCAAGAAACCCCTTCGTGAGTGTTCCATAGGGACTTCTCCAGGCTGGGTCTTCTGGGGCGCGAGAAGGGGCGCTCTTCACGCCCCTCCCTGTTCTGTGAAACAATCACACCCCCTTGATCTGGTCGATCGCGAATTCAAGGCCAAGCGCCTTCAGGGTCGCTTCAGTCGGTATGCCGTTGTCATCCCAGCCATAATAAGCATAGTAATCATCCTGTATCTTTTTCATCTCAGCAGGGGTGACCACGGCGCCCTTCTTGGGGCCTTCGGGTAATTTTTCGGTCAGCATACGCTTGGGCAGCACGTCATCCTTGCGGCTGATCCCTTCACGCACCTGGAAGCATCGCTCCAGGGTCCGTATGCGTTTGGCGGTTGTCCAGAATTCCTCCTCTGTCATGTTCCACCCACACAGGGGCCCGAGCATGTCCACGAACATCTTGGGCGACCAGTACCCCCCGACAAAGGAGCACACCACCAGCGAATTGTGCATGCACCGTTTGGCCTGGCCTGCGGGGCTGTTCGCCTCGTGGTGATCGCCCCCGCAAGTACCCATGGTGTAGCTCACGGCGCGCGGCTTGTCACCTCTGGGATCATGGGCGGCTATCTCCTTGCCCTTGACGTGAATGGCATAATCCATGGATCCCTTGCCGATCTCCTCTGCCATGCGCCTTACGCCCTTTGCCAGGAGTTTCCCCGCCTTACCCTCCTTGTAGGTGATCTTCCTGATCATATCGAGCACCGCTTCATAATCACCCCATTCAAGAGAAACGCCATCCAGATCCGCAGAGGTCAAGATCCCGCGCTGCACCAGCTCCATGGTGAAACCCAGGCAGCCCCCTGTGGATATGGCGTCGATTCCCATGGCGTCACAGAGCTCGATGGCGGCCATCATCCCATCAAAATCGGCAATGCCCAGGTTGCTGCCCAAGAGACCTCCTGTCTCATACTCCGGTCCCTCCGCGATGAGGCCATCATAGTCGCCGCCCCGGATCACACCCAGCTTCATGCAGTGTACGGGGCAGTGGTTGCATGCGCTATGCTTCTGCCAAAAAGACCGGTTTGCCTGTTCCGCGCCGATCTCCTCGATGTCAGGGTACCAGGTGGTCTGGAAATTTCTGGTAATCAAAGAGCCGGTAACATGATGCTTGAGCTCAAGCAGGCCGGCCGTTCCCCAGCGCTTGAGCCCCTGCCAGCCCTCGTGATCCACCGCAAACTGCTTGGATACCTTGGCCGCCTTATAGAATTTATCCATATCCACCACGGGAACGGCCTTGGTGCCCCGCACCGCGATGCCCTTGAGCTTCTTGTTGCCCATGAGGCAACCCGTAGAGGTTCTCGCGGCAGCCCTGAAGCGCTCCACGATCACGCAGGCGTAAGGGACCTCGTTTTCCCCTGCCGGGCCGATGCAGGCCACCCTGGCGTAGGGTTCCTTTATCTGTTCAAGGATCATCTCCTCTGTCTCATAGGTGTCCTTTCCCCAGATGGCGCGAGCATCCATGAACCTGACATCGTCATCCTTGATGTAGAGGTATACCGGGCTCTTGGATCGCCCCCTGATGAATATGCCATCCCAGCCCGCCCACTTGATCTCATTGGGGAAGTGCCCGCCTGTCTCGGCATGGCTTAAAAGGCCTGTGTAGGGGCTTTTGTTTGCGAAGCTCACCCTGGTTGAGACACAATAGGTCCCGTTCAGGGGACCCGGCCCCACGAATATCGGGCTGTCCTCTGCCATCGGGTCATGTTTTGCCTTGAGGGCGTCGAAGAGCAGGTGAACTGCAAGTCCCGCCCCGCCCATATACGCACGGCAGATCTCGGCGTCGATATTTACGACCTTATGTTTCTGCTGCGTCAGATCGATCTCAAGGATCCTTCCAAAATGTCCTCCTTGTGGTGCCGCCATGGCTACTTCCTCCTTTCCCCGGTCTCGTTAGGGTAGAATAGGCGCCGTAAAAGATCATCACCGGCCTCTTCAGGGGTCACATTCCTGTAAGCCAAGTTTACGCCAAACCCTACCTTTCCGGTCATAAGGCATGGGCCCACCGGGTTGCCCGACTGCGCGAGACATGCTTTCACGCACTCAGGGTCACCATCGCACAGATCGCACATGAGGACCTGCCCGTCATCCGGATCTCTCCTGATAAATTTGGCAGGGCATGCTTCGATACATTTGTTACACTTTGCACCCAGGCATAGGTCCTTGTTCAATTTGATTCCGTTGGCTTTCGGGTCCTTCTCGATGGCCTTGGGGGTGGTTGGGCAGGCCTCGATGCATGGTGCATCATCGCAGTGCCAGCAGATCACAGGCACGTCCACGACGCCCTTGTACTTCAACACATGGATGCGCGCCTTGGCAGGCCTCACGGTTTTTTCATGGAACATGCTGCACGCGTACTCACAGGCCCTGCACCCGACACAGTTCTGCCTCTCGGCAAAGAGGTATTTTTTTACGGTTTGAGGGGCAGCCTCTTTTGCGGCCGCCGCCGGTTTGATCCTTCCCACCGCCGCAGCAGCCACGGCAGCGCCGGTGGCCAGACCTACGCCCTTCAGGAAGCCTCGGCGCGTGGCCTTTTTTTCAAGCACGTTTTGTATTGCTGTACTGTCTTTTTTCATGAACATACCTCCTTTGTCCCCGGCATTTTGTGAACCCCTTTGCAATAAAGGTTGAGAGATCACCTCCTTTTCCCATGGTCTCTGAGGGCGACGCGGAACGCATATAACGTCGCTCTTTGGCAATTGGCGCATTGGATATGGTTCACCACGCGACACAAGGTCATGTCATTGGAAATTTACACAAAGGTTGTGGGGGAGGGGATTCCCGAAGGTGGAAGAAGGGATTGATATACGTAATGGAGATAGATAAATAGAGCAGGTAAATGAGGCTCAACCGTGAAAGGAAATGCACATTACCCCTTTTATCAAAAACTCTCACATGTTTTTTAAAACATATATATTTAAAGAATAAAAATAAAAAAAATTTTTGTCAACTGATACAGCGGTGTCCGATTAGTTTTTTTCACATAATTCAGAAAGAGGTGTGCATTTTGCGTATGGGAAATAAGAGATGCTTTAGCCTGTCCGAGGGCATTTGTCTTCCGGATTGGCGGCTCGCTCGTAAAGACACTCGGGTCCTCCCATCTCGAATTCACGGCAAACCAATGGCCGGTTTTCGTAAATCTTACAAAGCATGGTGTTTCGGTCCAAGGCCGAACACCAGCCATCTTCTAACCGTGCCATGGTCATCCCTCCCCACTTATCTGTCGCGATATAATTATCGGGCACTCCGGTATCGGTAATGAGCATTACTTCTAAACGGCAACAGCAGGCCCGGCAATTTGCACAGGTCACCTCGGTATCAGGAGGTGTTGAAGATTCAATTGTCATAGATTATTTCTCATTTTTGATATAGGCATCCATCCACATGCCTAAATTTGTTAAAACACCTTTTCCCCTCATTTTTGCGGGAAAAGACGTGACAAGAGACTCCTTTGCATTCAATGCGCCACGGCCTTGCCATTCCCTGCCTGCCCTCTCCTAAAACATCGATATAAAAAGCGATATAGCATATCAGGTGCCACATATCAAGAGATGCCCCCCTGTCCCTTCTTTTGGTATAAAATAGTCTTGTTGCGATAATCATGGGTGGCCCATTAGGGTGATCATAGACAAAGGGAAAAACCTTCAAGAGACATTTCTCTTCTTAAAATGGTGCCTTCCCCTTGCATTCCCGGCCGTATGGGACTATTACCCATGGGCGAGTCAAGCAGTCGACGATCGGCCGTGAAGGAGAAAGACGAAGCATGGACAAACGGCTCCGGCAGCGCATCACCTATTTCGAGAGTTTCGAGGAGAGGGAGGAGGCCTTCAGAGAGAGTGTCTCCTTTCTGATTCCCCGAAGGCACATGGGGGCCGTATTGTTCTGGAAGGATTTCGGCAGGATCTCCCGGGAGGGCCTTCATGAGCAAAAAGGTTTGCCTGCCACCTATATCACCTGCAACCCCAGGGACTGCCTCGCCTTCGGCACCGCCCGGCAGGTCTTGAACGCCGCCGCCTTGTGCGTGGAACAGAGCGGATCTGATTTGCCCGCCTTCACAAGGCGGGTGGGGGAGGAGTTCGGCATGGGGGAGAACATGGACCAGCCGATTCGAACCCTCTCGGGCGGAGAGACCGTGAAGTTGGCCCTTGCAAAGGTCTACATCGCCTCGGCCCGGATTTCCCGGGTATCCATCGCGAGCCCCTTCAGCTGGCTTTCAGCGGAAAACGCGGGGGTTTTTCAACGGCTGATGGGCCGCCTCTTGGAGCACCGAATCCCGGTGAACCTCTTCGCCCTTTCAGGGGAGGATTCAAAAGAGGCCATCGGACCCGGAGATCCCTTTCCCGTGAACGGTTCCAAAGGGATCGGGTTTTCCCTGGAGTTCAAGGATGTCAAGATTCCCCTCTCCCTCACGGTCAATCCAATGCAGTCCCGCTCGGCCTTTGCAAGGGTGAAGGATTTTCAGGCGGAAATGGCCTCTCCCTGCCTGGTGAGCGGAAACAACGGCCAGGGCAAGAGCCTGGTGGCGAGGATCTTGGCCGATGCGATCCGGTATAGCGGAACGGCAACAATAGCCCGGGACGGGAAGCAGGGCACGGCGCGGCTTCTATTCCAGGATGTAGCGACCCAGACCATGCTCCGCTCCTTTTCCGCACTTTGCGCCTCCGGCCCCGGGGACGAGCGGGCTGTCCTGGACCTCTACCAGGGGATTCGCAAGGCCTTTGAAGGGGCCTATGGAGGGCGGGCGGAGCCCGGGCCCCGAATCAGGCCGGCCGATAACGGGGAGGATCCCCCGCTCCTTGAGATCAAGGCAATACTGGCTGCGGCAAGGCTTGCCCAAGGCCCCCCCGCCCTGATCCTTGACGAGCCCGACTGGGGGCTGACCCGCGAGGCGGCCGTGGCCTTTGTGTCCGCGGTGATCGAGACAGCGCACCGGGAAGGGGTCCCGATCCTTCTCATTTCCCATAAACCCTGGTGGGTCTCCGTGGCAAGAAGCAAACTGCTGGTTTCGAGGTCGCCCAAGAGAGTGGAGGGAAAAAGGGCACAGGCGATCTTCTCCATCCGGCTTGAAACGGAAGGGGAGCGCCCATGAACTGGAAGGTGAAGTTCCTGCTCCTGTTGGCCCTCTCCTTTCCCGCCCTGACAGGGTATCCCCTCACCCGATTCGAGACCCA
>CAZXWJ010000009.1:0-38068 GCA_964644375.1 uncultured Desulfobacteraceae bacterium
GAAGTCTTTGACCTTCGGATGTTTGTTGATCTTATCAAAGAGAAGGGCGACCCCGGGCATGATGTATCCCTCTTTCGTGGTGAAAGTCTGGATGACCTTGAAGAGGTCGGCCAGATCAGCGGGTGGTCTGGGAAAGAGGAGCTGGAAGCCTCCGATCCGAATGGCGGTATTCATGTTGGCCGTCATGGCGTAGGAATGGAAAAGGGGCAGCACACCGACGAATCCCATCCCGGGCTTCTGCTGCCACAGGATGGCTTCGCACTGCACTGCGTTGGCGACCACATTGCGGTGTGTCAGCATGGCGCCCTTGGGCAACCCGGTCGTCCCACCGGTATATTGCAGGACCGCGATGTCGTTTGTCGGATCGATTTCAATCCGTGGGGGTTGCGGATGGGCCTCAAGGAGTTTCGTCAATTTTATGACGTCCCTGGGAAACCTGCCGGTCGGTATCTTCCTGAAGGCCTTTCCCAAAAAGCGTTTCAGGATGGAAAATCCGCACAAGTCGACGATATTCGTGCCTATCACGTATTCGACCTCTGTGTCGGTGAGTCCTTTTTGGGCCTCCTTGAAAACGGCATCCAGAACGATCAAGGCCCTGGCACCCGAATCCGTGAGTTGATGCTGGATTTCATAGGCTTTGTACGTGGGATTGATGGCCGTTACCGTCACGCCAAGTAGCTGACAGGCGTAATAGCTTACGACATACTGGGTGGAATTGGGCAGCATGAGGGCGCAAATGTCCCCCTTTTTGAGGCCCAGCGAAGTCAGACCCGTGGCCAGCCGTTGAACCATTTCCCAGAGTCGGCGGTAGGTCGTCACAGCGTCAAGAAAAATAACGGCCGGTTTGGAACCGTATACGGATGCGGTCTGTTTTAGAAAGTCGGCAAGGGAACAATTCGGATATTCAAGGCATTTGGGTACTTGGTCCGGCCAATTTTTATACCATATACGATCTCCGAGAGATCTTTCACTCATTGTTCAGCCTCCTCAGGCAGTGGATGTAGGTTATGTCGCTTCGCTCATAACCCTGTAATGCTCCTGGGCCTTGTGTAACGCCGGGAGGTCATCCAGCCCCATGACTTCGTTTTCGTCGGCAGCGATCACGTAACCCGCATTCAGCCCGTCTGCCCGCATCAGCTCGACAAGGTCCGTCACGAAAAATTCCTCAATTTCGACTATCTTCCCCTGTCTTTCCTTCATGACGCGATGCGGCTTTTTTTCCAGAAGGTCCAGGTATCGAACCAGTTCCTTTCTCCTGGCGGCATAGATCCCGGAGTTGCATATCGGAAGTTTGTCCTGTCTTTGTTGAGAAAATGCGTGCCAGTATTTCCATTCAATGATTTTCGTGACCTCTTTCCCGTTGACCTCAAGGACCCCGTACTGTTTCTTGTCCTCGGGGCGGAATCCCAGGACCACCAGCGGGGCCTTTTCCAGTTCCTCGATGAGGTTGAGGTAAGTCCTGTCGCGAACAAAGGGAACATCTCCCATAGTGATAATCAATCGATCAAAGTCGCCGGTTTCGATAAAGGCCCTGGATGCCAGCAGGGCGCCTCCGGTTCCATTGAGTACGGGTTGTTCACAGTAGGTGAGACCCATATTGGCCGTGGCCTTGATGATCTCACTTTTTTTGTGGTTTACAACCAGGGCCTTAGGGCCGGGTGGGAGGTTGTCCACGATGTTGAGCAGGATGGGGCGTGCACCCTCGTAAGGGGAGCCAGCCGGTAACAGGGGCAGCAGGGTTTTATTCCCGTCGAACCCTTTCATGCGGCTTCCCTTCCCGGCGGCCAGGATAAGTGAACCCGCGATATGATCACTATTCAAGGTGTTAGACATATTTCGAGCATACCTCTAAAGGCGAGTTGTCAAGAAAACGGTTAGGTGCGACTTGTCAAAAGAGGGTAATTTACAATGCTGTGAGATGAATGTAAATTGATTTCAGGAGAGGTCGCCTTTGTTCTGAGGCCCATCACAATCGCGCGGTCTTTTCTCAAGCAGGTTTTGGCGGTTTGCGACCTCCACGATGCTTTTTGTGTTGACCGGGTTGAGCCTTACTGATAAATAATGCGATATCGAATAAAATCGGGCTCAAGGGGTGTCGCAAGTGAAACCTTGAGGGTTTCGGTGGCGATGCCGAGAACCCTTACCCTTTGATCACACCCATCGGCCTAAGGCGTGCAACCTTCTTTGCCAGGCCTGCTTGGTGGACCACTTCAACAATTTGGGATACATCCTTATAGGCCTCGGGGATCTCCTCCATAAGCGTTCTTTTGCCCCTGGATTGCACAAAGATACCTTTGTCCTCCAGTTCGCGTCTAATCGCTCTGCCCTTGGATCTCTTGATAGCCTGAGATCGGCTCAAGACACGACCGGCACCGTGGCAAGTTGAGCCGAAGCTCTTGTCCAGGGCACCTTGGGCGCCTGCAAGAACATAGGAATAGGTGCCCATATCTCCGGGAATAAGGACAGGTTGACCGGCACGACGGTATATTTCCGGCACCTGAGGGTGTCCGGGAGGTAATGAACGGGTGGCGCCCTTACGGTGGACGCACAACATGACCTCCTTGCCTTCCAGCCGATGACGTTCCTTTTTTGCGATATTGTGACAGACATCGTAAACAAGCTCCATGCCAAGCTCTTTCGGGCTCAGGGAGCACAGGCCATGGCGGCTGTGTATCGTCGGCCCAGGTCCGAATTGAGGGGGGCACAGGCGAGTTGCCTGTCCGGGAGAGCAGGGCCGCTTACGGAGGCCTTTTTGCCCATCTCCTTGAGAAAATCATCGCATATCTGGTGCCCGAAACCTCTGGAACCGGTATGAAGGAATACGCTGACTTGACCTTCAAAAAGATGAAAGTCCCGGGCTATTTGTTGGTCATAGATCTGATCCACCACCTGAACTTCGAGAAAGTGGTTCCCTGATCCCAGCGTCCCCAATTGGTCAAGCCCCCTTTTTACGGCCCTGTCGCTCAGGACCGAGGGATCTGCCCCTTCCAGTGCACCTTGGTCTTCGGTTCTTTCAAGGTCCACGGGGAGCCCGAATCCTTGTTTTACAGCCCAGGCAGCGCCTCTGACGGCGACTTTGGCCTCTTCTTTTGCAGAAAGATGGATGACTCCTCTTGATCCCACTCCGGCGGGGATATTTTGAAAGAGTGCGAAGACCAGGGTCTTGAGATAGGGCCTGATGTCATTTGCCTTCAACCGGGTTGTCATCAACCGGCAGCCGCAATTGATGTCATAACCGACGCCCCCGGGAGAGATGATCCCTTCATCCATATCGAAGGCGGCGACGCCCCCGATAGGAAAGCCGTAACCCCAGTGAATATCGGGCATGGCAAGGGAGTGCTGCCGAATACCCGGTAAGGTGGCGACATTGGCCACTTGTCGGAGGCTCTGATCCTGTTCGATGCCCTTTAGGAGGTCCTTGCTTGTGAAAATAAGACCGGGTACGCGCATGTTCCCGCTCCGGGGAACAAGCCAGCGGAAATCATCCAGCTTTTCGAGTTTTATATTCATCCCGTGTCCTCAGACATCCATGATGACCCTGGCTTCCCAGTGGCCGACTTTCTGCGCCACTTCGATCTGATGATAGGTGATGGCTTTTATTTCGCTGAGTATTTCATGGATTTCCGGATCAAAGGGGATCGTCCTAACGGACGCGTGAAGTCGCAACGGGGTGACGGCCTTTATTTCTACAGCGGTGACAACAAGATGCTCGCCCTCCAGCAAGTAGAGTATTTCGCTTAGCCATCGGACCATGAGATCGTCCAGATCTTGCGCTTTGAGAGAGATCTCCAGGGCCGAACCTTCACAGGGTAATTCACGGCCAAACATGAGGTGCATCAGGGTTCGACCAGAGTTCTCGAAAAGATCCGTGAGGTCTGTGCCTCGGATCCTGACGGCAAGATCGGCCGTATGGTTTAGAAGGGTATAATCAGGTATCGTCATTGAGGTTCCTTGAGAGGCCGTGGTTTCAGAGATTATTTTATCTCATTCTAACACGCCGGTCGGGATTGTCAAAAACAGACTCTTCGGGAATAGCGGCCGATGATTACCCGGAGTATCTTGGACATCCATGGTGCCTGTTCGGGTCGGGTGCGGGTATCATTATAGTCTGATGGAACGATCATTGCATAAAAATATTGACCGGAACCTGTGCAAGGTGTGGACGTTGAGAGGAAAGTAACGTTTTCGGGTTCCGGATCGTGGGCGTCAACCTATTTAACCAACCTGATTTCCCGGCCTGCAAACCGTTTCGCAAGAAGGCCATCCGCAAACGCGTGGATGGACGCTGAGCAGTTTCCAAATCAGATAAATCATAACAGGGCCATTTATGCGGGGACATCGGCTTAATCACGGATGTATTATGATGAGGATGAAAATATGAATTGTGTTTTTTGTCGCGGGGTTTTGAAAATTAAAGGAACAGTGGGCAGGAAAGATACTTGTCCTCATTGCGATCGAGATCTGCGCTGTTGTAAACAGTGCAGATATTATGATCCAAACGCCTACAACGAATGCAGGGAAGTCTCTGCAGAACGTATCGTCGATAAGGAAAGGGCCAACTTTTGTGACTATTTTCAAATAAGGGGTTCAAAGGGAGGGAGGAGCGGCAAATCCAACAGGACAAGGGATGCAAGAGCGGCCCTCGAAGAGCTCTTTAAGAAGAAGTAGGAAAAGCTCTCCCCTTTTATTCCTTGATCTAACGTCTCGATGTTCCTTATCCGACATTTTCCTCTACAACCTGATGTTGCATTCGTGCCTTTCCTGAGACAGGTTCACCGGAAACGGACGCCAGGAGGAAAGGTGGGCGCCGACGTCCGAGCGGGCCTTATCCCTTCTCTCCCCACCTCCTGAAAAGACTGTGTTTGATGCCAAAATAGTCAAAAACCTTCCCAATGGTCTGATCGATAATATCTTCAATGGTTTTGGGCTGATGATAAAAGGAAGGCACCGGCGGAAGGATGTGGGCGCCCATGTCCGCAGCCATGGTCATGAGTCTGAGATGCCCCTTGTGTAGCGGTGTTTCCCTGACCAGGAGAGCCAGTTTGCGTTTTTCCTTGAGCGTGACATCGGCGGCCCTGACCAGGAGGTTTTCCGTGTAGGAATTGGCAATCCCTGAAAGGGTTTTGATCGTACAGGGGGCCACCACCATCCCTTGGGTAAGAAAGGATCCGCTGGCCAGGGACGCACCGACATCCTTGTGGTCATAGACGTATGTGGCCATGGCCTCCACTTCAGACGGTTTGTAGTCTGTTTCTATCTCAATGTTTCTCTTACCTGCCTTTGAGATGATGAGATGGGTTTCAATTTCTTGTTGTTTGAGCAATTCAAGCAGTCTCACGCCGTAAATTACTCCGCTTGCGCCTGAAATGCCGACGATAATCCTGTTTGCCATGCCGTCTCCTTATGCTGAGAGGATCTTTTTGAGGGCATCGACCGCCGCCCCGGCAAATTCCGGGGTATTGATGTTTGTGTCCACCTCAATGATTTCGATCTCCGGATTCAGGTTCTTCTTGAGTGCATCGATAAAGGCCTGATCGGAAGCCGGGTCATAAAGGGCGCCACCCTCCACACTCAGGGACGAGAATCCCTTAAGGGGGATCACGAATTTTACCAGTTTCTTGTTTGGATGTTGATCGAGTTTTTTCGCGACTTCCCAGGCAATGTTTACCATTTCTTCCGGACTGGTCCTGGCCTGCACCCGAATGGCATCTTGCACCAGGAGTTTCCTGTCCGCCAATTTTTTCGACACCCAGAGAGGATCGCCTTCATCCTTGCGCTGGATAGGCCCGCAACTGATCATATCAAAGCCGCAGGGTGAAAGGATATAAGGCCTGCCCAGTTTGCAGCCCGCATCCAGTCTGTCAGGTCCGGCGGCCCGGTTGCCTCCTATGAGGTATTCGCTGAAACCCGCAGGCACCAGGTCAATAAAGGCTTCAAACAGGCCCTGACCGACCAGATCGCTGACTGCTTTCTCACCCAATCCTTGGGCATGAAAGGAGACGATGTTGTAATTTTTTTCCAAAAGGTCTCTGACATAATGGGCGCCCTTGTCGCAGAAGCCGAATTCCGTAATGGCGATGGAGGGCTTCTCCTCCTTCTTGGGCGGCGTGTATCCTTCGACCATGCCGCATATGGCGCCGGCCCCGTTGATCATTAAGGATTTCACCAGGGGATTTAACCCTACGGTATCCACCACGCTATGCATCACGGTGATATCTCTGACGCCGAAAAACTCGGCAAGGCGCTTGGCATAGGCCGGCATGGCCGCCACACTTGAAATCAGAAGTTTAGGTACTCCGAAAGGCAGGTGTTTCATGGCTGTCAGCGTAATGAATGTTCCCGTCATTCCTCCTACGGCAATCACGCCCGTGATGTCTCCAGCCTGAAAAAGCTCCAGCAGTTTTTTACCCAAACCCTCAGCCATGGCGGACGTTGCTTTGTCTCTTTCCTTGGCCAGCATTTCTCTAACGGCTTCCAGGGTCGTTCCACCGGCCTTGGCCAGGTCAGCGGAAGAGATGTCTGCCTTGAGGCAAGAATCAATGGCTCCCGTTCCTATACTGATATCGATCAGGATGGTTTTATGATTCTTTGCTTCAATACGTTCTTTTATGAGTTGGAGCCCCTCTTCCCTTTCGTCGAGCATCCCTACCATTGCGATTGTCATAGTTTACCTCCGGATTATATGTATTCACGTGTTTCTTTCGAATTCAGCTTTGTTTCATCGAGCCGGTCCTGTGCCGCGTAACGGGGTCTTCGATGCGCTGTCAAAGATCCTGTAGTGCAGGAGGGCAGTCAATTGGCTTTGCCTTTATAAAATCCATTTAGCTGGTGCCCATCCGGAAACGCAGTCCGGGCACGAGTGAGTTTTCAATTCTGAATGAAAACTGGCTAGATAGATGGGTCATGGTCATCTCGGTTTTTTTAAGGTGATCTCCTCCTGAATCGTTTGGATACGGTAGCGCTCAGTTGATGAATGTAAGGAATTTGTCCATCCCTTTATCAAAGCATTGCTCTATGTCATTGATGTAATTGTCGGCATAGCCTTTAGGCCAGATCCAAAGGCCGGTCTTTTTATCGATTTCCGGAAATTTCATGGGATCACCGATGTTCAAATCCTGACGCTTGGGGCCAAAAATAAATTCCTTCAGTGCCAGCACTCGGTCGGAAGCCCCTTTGTGCAAGTTGAGTAGTTCTTTTTTTAAGACCATGTCCATGACCAGGAGCAAATCAGCCTTCTGGACCATTCTCTTGGTCAGTTCCCTGGAGCGGTAGGCCGAAACATCTATGCCCTTTGTGGCCAAGTACTTGACGGCGTATATGTTGGGGCTCTTACCAAAGTAAGGCGCCACAAAGGTGACCCCCAGTTTTTTTGCATGTTCCAAGTAGGCCTTGGGAAAGAGGCCGGCCGATTCGATTTCAACCTTATCAAAGAGCTCAGGGTAACCCTTTTCCAGCCTTTGACGGAACAACGTTTCCGCGATCAAACTCCTTTCTCGATTTCCGCAGCAGACGAACAGGATGTGTTTTTTCCCTTTGGCGTTATGATTGACAGGCATGGATCAAACTCCTCTATGCGATCATTCGATCTTTCCTTCCGCCTTGAGTCTTTCCGTTATCATCTTGGCCATAGCCTTGTTGGCGACCTTGACGCTTTCCCCTGCCTGGACCGGGGCATTCTTGTCAGGACTCAGCCTGGCAGTTGTCTCCCAGTAATCGGAGAGAATCGTTTTTTCAAAACTCCTTTCTAAGGTGCCGATCTGCTTCTCCAGGGTCGTAGGGTGCCGGCGCCTATCAAATTTTCACTGTGTGCTGATTGAATTTCTGTTTGTCCTGATCATTGATCATCTCGATCATGAGATCAGCGGCCACTTTCGCAAAGTCCGGATCGTTAATATGATGGTCAACCTTGAAGATCTGCACCCTCGCGTTCAGGGTCTTTTCCAGGACTTCGCAGAAGGCCCCGCTGGATTCCGGATCAAAGAGAACATCACCTTCCTTGTCCGCTTCGGACCACCCTCCGAGTGGAATCAAAACCCTGTTTGCATTGCGGCTCTGATTCAGCTTGTGGGCCACGGTCCCGGCCAGGACCCGTGATTCGTCGGGAGTGAGCCTGATGGCGGACCGGAAATCATAGAAAAATATCTTTCTGTCTTTGTATTGTTCGGGAATGCAGGCACGATCAAACTCCAGAACGGCGCAATCAAGTCCGCCCGGTATGATGAGCCTGGGCGGAAGGTTGCCCTGCTTACTCACAAGGCGCTCCGGACCGATTCCTCCGCAGTACCCTCCAAACATGGCATCAGCCAGTTCATGGGTCGCCAGATCCAATACGCCATCTAAAAAAGAATCGCTCGTCATCTCTTCCATGGCCATGCCGCCGGTTCCGTTTGCATGGAAGGGAATGACCTCGAAGCCGTTTCCCTCCAAAACGGATTTGATGTTTTCGGCTGCCTGGGTAATAAATCCGAAAAGGGACAGACCGATTCGAGGTGAAGCCTTGTTTCCCTCGTCCCTGTAGGTCATCATCCCACAGATCGCTCCGGCCGCCCTTGCCAGGATGAGACGGGATATACTGTTCATGCCCAGCATATCAACCACGCTGTGCATGATGGTGATATCTTTGGTTCCTATGACCTGAGACATGTCCCTGGAGGCCACAGTGGATACCATAACCTTCGGAAAACCTAAGGGTAAAACCTTCATGACGGATGTGGCAATGAACGTGCCCGTGCCGCCACCGGCCGAGATCATGCCGCCGATTTTGCCTTCGCGGTATAGGTCGAGTACAAGCTTCGCCGCCTTCTCAATCACGGCTTCAATGATGCGTGATCTATCCGCACCATTTGAATCGATCCCTTTGGATACGGAATAATCCGGGAGGAAGGGGGAGACACCCGTGGTGCCGACATCAATGGTGATGGTCGCATATCCCTTCGATTCGACCGTTTCCTTCAGGAAGAGATGCTCTTCTCCTTTGGAGTCCAATGTCCCGACAATGGCAATGGATTGCATCATGGCAGTCCTCGGAGGCATTTGTTCCCGTTATCTTTCTCGTCCTATTATGCGCCGGGTTTTGCCGTGCTTTTCAGGTTCGAACCAGGAGCCCTCATTTGAGGGCCCCTGGCCGTGATACGCAATCGGGAAAATCTCCCCGGCGTTTCGGATCTAGAGGGGGAATCCTCAAATGTACTAAAACCCCAGTTCAGACCAGCGGCCCTCTATGCGTTTGACCATATCCTCATCCAGCGTGATGGGAATCGGCTTTTCTTCCCAGTCATAGGGGATGGTCGCATCCATGAGAAGGCGGCCTGTGATCCACCTCGATTCGAGAGGCAGAGAGGGATCCAGCGGCGTAGAGCGCCCGCGTTTGATGATCTGGCAACGGTTGGGCTGAAACCGGAAGGCCACGGCATACATGACCCTGGGAATATCCCAGGGATCAATGTCTTCGTCCACCACAATGACCGTCTTGAGACCGTAGGCCCCCATTTCCGTTGAGATGGCCGCGGTCAGGACTTGGTCTGCGTGTCCGGGATACATCTGTTTCATAGAGATAATCGCTATGAACCTGCCTGCCGCCTCCGGAGGGCAGTAAACTGCTTTGATGCCGGGGATATTCATGTCCACGAGTTGCTGCCAGAAGGTGGCGCCATAGGCCAGGGCCAGGACCATGTGAGAATCAGTCACGGCACGACCCACCGTGGTGGACATGAAAACGGGGTTGTTTCTGTGAGTGATGCAGTTGACCTTGATGAAGTTTCGATCGTCTGTTCCTACGCCCGAATAGTAGCCCGTGTACTCGCCGAAGGGACCTTCCGCCATGAATTTGTCGGCATCCACTTCGCCCTCCACGACAATCTCAGCCGAGGCAGGTACGGGGAGGTCATTGGTCTCACATTTGACCAACTCTAAGGCCTCGCCGCGGATAGCGCCGGCCAGGTCATATTCGGATTTGAAAGCAGAGAGTCTTGCCGCTCCCATGAGAAACAGGATGGGATCGCAGCCCACGACAACGGCGACGGGCATGGGTTTTCCCATTGCCTGATATTTTTTGAGCATCTGGTCGGAGTGTTTGCCCTTGATGAACTGGGTGCCCAGATGGTTTTTGTCCAAGAGTTGAAGCCGGTAGGTTCCAACGTTCACCCAATCTGAATCCGGGTCTTTGGTAACCACGAAATGAGCGGTACCGAAGAAACGTCCGCCGTCTTTGGGGTAGAATTTGGGAACTGGGAATTTGAAGAGATCCACCTCATCGCCCGTCATCTTGTTCTCCTTGCACGGGCCGGTTTTTACGAGCTTCGGCGGGATCCCTTTCTTTCCTTTTTCAACCCATTCTCCCATGAGTTCGACGAGGGTGGAATCCTTGGGCATGCCCATGACGATGGCGAGTCTCTCTGTGGTCGTCATCGTGCTCATGAGAAGCGGCGATGTATAGCCCTTCACGTTCTCAAAAAGCAGAGCCGGGCCTTTCTTCTCCTCGTTCATCTTGGCGATATGAGCGGCTTCAAGATCCCAGTCTACTTCTGCCGTGATCCTATTGAGTATTCCCTCTTCCTCGCATCTGGCAATAAAATCTCTGATATCTTTCATCGTAAATAGCCTCCTTCCAAGAAAAAAGTTTCACATTAGCCCACATTAATCAAGCAAGCATCCTTATTTGTTGCGACAAAATTTGTCGTCCGTCCCGAACCGTGACATCATGTTCCGGGTTGGCTGTTAGGCGTTTGGGTTTGCAGTCCTATGTAAATAGATCAGATATTCGCAGATGTTGAGTATAACAGTGTTTTTTTCTGTCGTTCCGTAAAGGGTGAAAAAGCCGTAAAACGAAAGCATTGAGAAGTTGACTTAATTCATCAATCGCCTAATTATGAAACTTTGTCAATTTCATAATTCTTATACAATGTATAAGCATAAGTTATGTTTCGGTGATGTCGCACCGGAATCATTTGATCCAGATCACTGGATTGCAGGATCTTAAAAGAGTGTGCAGGTGGTCCGGATCTGATTGGGGGGAAGTTTAGTGTCGGGAAGCACTCCATCTATGAGACAAGGGGAGCCATAAGGCCATGGAATCGATCACCTCCAAGCGGAGGGTCGGGTCGTATCCTTGGAAAATGAAGGGAGGAAAGAAGAAGTGCCCCTGCCTCTTCATGGGGATTTCAAAACCATTGCAGCAACCAGGGTGCTGAGGCTCTGAGAATAGGCGCCGTCAGGAGATATGCCTTCCAGTATTTTCATGAAGGCCTGGGCGGGTGTTGAAAGATGCTGGTCCTTCAAATAGGCAATGTGTACGCCCGTGACAATTCGACAATCCTCGATGGGAAGGGTGACCAGTATTTCTTTTTCAAGTTCTGTCGACACTGCCGTTCTTACCAAAAAGGAGATGCCGTCACCACGAAGGACAAGCTGTTTGGCAAAGTCCGAATTGTTTGTTTCCATCAGGATATTAGGAACCAGGCCCTTACCGGCAAAGGCCTCGTTTAGGGCTTTCCGTGTTCCGGATCCCCGTTCCTTCAAGATGATCGGCTCTGTTGCCAACTGCGACAGGGTCACTGACTTGTTTCCGGCGAGGGCATGATCCGGGGAAAGAATAACGACAATTTCTTCCTGGCAGAAAGGGATAAACCGGATCTGACGGTTATCTTCAATTTTGGCGACGATTGCAATCTCGTTTTGGAAGTCAAGGAGGCCGTTGGTCATTTCCAGGGAACTGCCTTCTCTAAGGTGGATCTTCAGCCCGGGATAGGAAAGTCTGAACTTGGATATGAAAAGCGGTATATAGGATCGTGCATAGGTTTTCGTTGTTCCCAGTTTCAGTACGCCCTGCTTTAATTCTGTCATGTCCTCTATGGCATCTTCTATTTCCTTTTCATACTTAAAGACCTTTTTGGCATATTCAAACAGGGTTTTTCCTTCATCCGTGAGGTAGATCTTCCGGCCTTTTTTCTTGAATAGTTTCAGGTTGCAGGCGTCCTCAAACGCCTTCACCTGAGCGGTAACAGCGGGTTGGCTAATGAACAGCTTCTCGGCTGCAACCGTGCAGTTCTGATGCTTTGCGGTATGGTAAAAGACTCTGAGCTGATTAAAATTGACCATACTTCACGCCCTTTACGCTCGCTCGATTCCGTTCAGACATGGCGCCTTTCCGCAATCTCTGTGTCTACCTATTAATTCAATATCCAGTCCAACGATAATTCTGTTGCACAAAAACAGGGAACTGTCAAATGATTTCAGTAGAAAATACAGCTGTTTATATCATTTGAAATATAAGCATCGTTCCTCTGTGATTTTTCAAACATTCGTATCATCCCAATATTTCACAGAAAAGTTCTGTGACTGAACCATCCCCAGCCTTCTTGGCTGGGTGGAATTGAATGAAACCGGGGGTGTTCAAATGTCGGGCCTAAAGAAAAAAATGAGACTAAAAGTTATACATCATTGGGATCTATAAGAATGGATGATGTCAATTATAAACTTGACGTCATCTATTTGGTTGATCCGGCGTTTTTCGAAGATCGTCTTCCAATATTCCCTTTGCGCGTTTATAAGAGATTTGATTGGGGCGGGAAATGGGAATGCATTACCCGAAACGAGGCGCTGGATACGATTGAGAGCAAGTTCCAATCGTTCATCGACGAATACGGCCCGGAATATATCGTTATCGGTCAAGGTATGGGAAGGACAAATCATTCGACACCGATGAAAAGTGAAGCAATGACGCCTTTGACCAAAGGATGGAAAAGGTTGGGGGATCTTGTCGGTTTTTTCGGCCGAATCCTTCTATTAAGGCATGACCTGTCAGAGGAGAGGCTTCATGGGACACTCCTCGGACAGGTCCAAAAGGACTTCCTGTTATCCGTTGCCCGGTGCCGGTGGCTTGGGCTCCATCAGGGGCCAGAAATCGAAACTGCCCGTGTAGGTTGCAATGACGGGGAAGGTGAAGCTCAGGAGAGCGGTCGCCACCCAGAGTTCGTGTGCATACCCGGGAGGTCCGCTGGGCAAGCCACCGGTAAGGAGAAAACTGAACCAGGAGTAGAGGTAATACATGACAATTGCCAGTATGATACTGACTATGAGCAGGATAATTCCCTTACCGGGTTGTTTCATGGTCTGCACAGGGGCAGTCTGCATCAGGAGAAGCATGATGAATTCTCCAAAGATTATGCAGATGGGTATTTTAACGGTGTAGACGAATGCGTCCATCCCGAGGGCCCCAACAAAGATCCTTTGAACGATGAGCGCTATGATAATAACCAGTATGCTTACAACGATTCCCCAGAGCGGCTGTTTTCCAAAGGCCGGGGCCTTTGGCGGAATCGCACTCAAGGGCCAAAAATCGAGTTCCACCCAAGCCAAAATAACCGCCAGCGCAGTGAGGAAGAAACTCAGGCTTACAAAGGCATTGAAAGCCCCACCCGGGTCCAGGGTTGCTTTATAGAAGGGCGCCTCCTTCATAAAGCTGAAATCAAAGAATGCCTTGAAGAGTATCCAGGCTAAGAGGTACGAGACAATGAGCGTGCCGAATCCGACAAACGCGGGATGGGACGAGATACCTGCTGCGGGCCAGCACTGCCATACCACGACGCACCAAAACGTCATAATCACGGTCATGATGGTAAAGAGTATGAGCATGGGCGTAGGGGGCTGAACAAATCCTCCCACGGTCCTCAGCGACCACGCGGCAACAATAGATCCGATAATAAAGCAGAAAAAGAGAAGGTAGAGGCCCTTCAACGGTTGCTCCAATTTCGCCGACGGAGGAGGGTAGTTGTTTTGCCAGGCCATGCCGACGACAATCATGCACGGGATAAGGGTCATTGCGAGGTAGGCCGCCCATGTAAGAAAAGTCTCAGCCTGAAACCACACAATAATGCCGAACGCCATGAAAAAAACAATGACCGTGGCCAAAATTCCCAAAACGGGTTGTTTAAGCCCCCCCTGTTGCTCCATATCTCACCCTCCTTCCTGAGATTGTGATAGAAAGAAAAAATCGATAGACACCCCCTAAGAGCGTAGTTTATGTTTTTCTAGTTGAATTGGCGACTGGCGTGGTTTGCGAGAATCTACTTTACCTTGACGCCGGTCATCAGTCGGCCGATGATCCTGTCCATGGCGTCCTTCTTTTTTTCCGTTTTGGGTTTGGCCTCCTTTTTGGACCATACGGATTCAGGCCTGACCTGGAGTATAATAACATTTTCGGGAAAGGGCAGGTCGGCATCAATGGCGAATTCGATATCATAGGGTTTGCCGTAATACTTGTCGATGCTCTTCGCAATCCGGCAAATCTCCGTGAGCTCGTCTTTGACAATGCAGAACTTCTTCCGGTCTTCTTCAGGAACGTCAACGGTCTTGATCGTGCTCCCGTCTTCCCTGTAAATACATTGCACCTCCTTTCCTCCCAGGTTTGATTTGATGGTTTCCAACGTGACTTTGTCGACCAGGTAATTGTCCGGAGTGACCATGCCGCTAACAACGGCCTCGCCAAGTCCATAACTGACATCCAGCGAGATCTTGGACCGGTCGCCGTTCAGGGGGTTCAGGGTGAAGACAATGCCCGAAACCCTGGAGTTGACCATCTTCGGGATTCCCACGCCGATATTGAGCAGAAACCCCATGCCCTTGTTCATCCGATAAGTAATGGCCTCGACAAAATAGGCGCTGGCCCAGGTCTTCTTGATATATGTGAGAAGGTCTTCCTGCCCTCGTATGTTCAAAAAGGTTTCCATCTGCCCAGGCATGGAGACGGCACCGCTCGATCGCGCGGCAACAGGCACATTTTCAACCCCGGACATGTCGCACAGCTTCTGATATTCCCGAAACACTTCATCGGAGACGGCGGACGGAATGGTTGCATTCTCAATGAGATTTACCACGAATTCACTCGCCTTGAGGCTCTTTTCATAGGTGACCTCGCCCAGGTCTTTGAGGTATTTGTCTATTTCTTTTTTGATACCCGTTTCAGTGATAAAAAGATCATTCGCATAAATCGTGAGAGCAAAACCCGGGCTTACCCTGATGCCCGCCTTGATCATCTCACCCAGATTGGCATTCTTCTTCCCGACAAGATTGAACTCCTTCCCCTCTAATTCATCATACCAAATGGTAATACGTTTTTCCTTTTCGACCATAGCTGCCCCCAAATCTATGTACCGTTCGTGCACCGATTGAAACGGATTCTTTCCTGCTGCGTCCAACCAGGTCCACTCGGCGGTCTCTGTAAGTTCCCTGATCGGAAACGGGTCCCCTCATTAGAAATACGTTCCTGAAACCATTGCGGAGGCCGGACCCGATTCCGGCGGGAATCTCATTGGAAATCTGAGTTTCAAAACGGTCGGGCTAGGCCCTTTCAAGAATCTTCACAATACCGGTATCGCCGTCAATCCGGATCAGATCACCGGTCTTGATGAAGGATGTGGCCCTCCCGGTTCCGACAACCGTCGGCAGGGCATATTCGCGACAGATGATGGCCGCATGACACATTGACCCGCCGACATCCGTGACGGCGCCCTTGATCTTGGTAAAAGAGGGCGCCCAGCTGGGAGCGGTTGTGCTGGCCACCAGGATTTCACCTTCCTGCAATTCGGACAGGCCCTGTACGGTGCGAACAATCCGGGCCTTGCCTTCCACGATCCCTGAGGATCCGGGGGCCCCTGCCAATTCATCCCCTTCGCCCTCTGCGGCACCTGCTTCGACACCGCTCAGCCATTGCTTCAAGACGGCGTCCGTAACGCCCCACAACATGATGGTAAAGGGTTCGGTGACCTTCTCCGGGGGAACGCCCAAGGCGGGTGGCGGGGTCCATTCCTTGAATTTTTCCATCACCCCCTTGCGCCATTCGATCTCTTGGGGCCAGTAGGCGGGTCCCCGCGGTTTTACGCCGGTGGCCCAGGCGGTAGCAAGATCCCACAGGGCATCCCGTATCTCTCCCCGTTTCAGATACCAGATATCCTCCTTGTCTTCCATAAAGTCGGCGCCCTGTAAGATGTTCGCCACCTGTCGCATCTTGTTCCAGAAGACGCTGTGAAACCAGTTCTCAACATAAAAAATATGGTTTTCAGCATAGGGAAATATGCGCCGGGCAATGGAAAGGGTCTGATCAAAGGCCTCACGGTCATCATCGGTCTGGATCAGGGATCGGTACTCGTCGACTATCTTGTCCCGTTCCTCGACCAATCTTGCCGTAGGCCGTTCAATTTTTTTGCCGGCCTTCAGCGCCTCAATATGCATCCGAATGGCATCCACCGGAACGTTCAGATTGTCGTTCCATGAGGCATCATGATGGAACCAGCCTGTGCCGGTGGAGATGTGAAACCAGGGGTATCTCGCCTTTTCGAATTCAGCGAACCAGTCTTTCCCCGCAGGGGTTTGTGGCAGTTCTTCCATTAGCTCGGAGGCATCCATCGGTTTCAGGATCAATTCGGTTATTCCCTTTTCAATCGCCGATTTCGCCAGTTTTATGAGTTCCGCGTTCGGTCTCATGATCATGGCATCGATTCCGGAGACCATTTTTGTCACGGTACTCAGAGGGGTATTCGGGAAAATTTGATCAACCGTACCGGTGAAGGAAAGAAAGCCGGCATAGCACAGGTTCAGCATCTCGAAGTGGTATTGCCAGCATTTAATGCCCATATCGATGAGGGCGTCATATTTCTTCAGGAGGAGATACCCGCTCCCGACCCCTCTGTTTTCCTTTTCAAAGATCATGGATTCATCTTCCATTTCGGGAAGAGGTTGGAAGGATGTGGCTTCCAGGTCGTTCAGAAGGCCCTTCATCTTTTCCTCCCAATCTTTGTATAAGTCGTCCCAGTTTTCATAGTAAAATGAGGCCCTCTTCATGAACTCGGGAACACGGGCCTCGATCTCCTTGGGATCGGAGATCCCTATCGGGGTGAGATAGACATACCCGTTTACGATTCTGTGCTCGATACCCTTGGCCGGCGGCACAATAAAGGTCCTCGTGTTGTTCTGGGAGAGTGCCATAAACCAGGCCTCGTCCCAGATGAGGTCGAAAGGGCAATGAGGTTCGGGGTAGTGGAGTCCGTCGTAGTACCAGAGTTGCTCGCTCTCGTGGGCCGTCCTTTCCGGATCATCGGTGCTGAATTGATACTGGTATGGGTACATCTTTTCCCAGCCTTCGGTGCCCGGGATGACCGGGACGTCATGGGGGTCCATAAATTTTGAAGACATGTTTTTCCCTCCTTCTCCATGAAAAAGGTTAACAATAAGGCGAAAGTGCGAATATCTGCGACTAAAGTCTGTACCACTTCGGCTCTTCGAATCTTTCAGTCGTCCTCATGATACGGCTCTTGTAGTTCACCACATAGTTCCTGCGGAGTTTGGTGGTGATTCTCTTGAAGTCTTCATTTTCAAGAAGACGGCCAATATCCACGGGACTCTTGAAGGTGAACTCAGCGACGATTTCGCTGATGCCTCCCATAACCACGTTCCATCCTCCGGTCACCTCGGCGTAATCGATTTTCTCCATGGCCGGAAGGTGTTCCTGTATCACAAAATCGGCATATTCCTTTTTTTTGCCCGGGATGAGATCGTAATATTGGTTGAATTTCCATACCCCTTTCTGTATCCCATATGTTTCGTGTTTCACCCTGCCCGTCGGTTCAAGGACCTTGCTCTGATAATTGAAAACTTGTTTTTTCAGCTCAAGAAGCAGATCCTTGTAAGCCTTGTCAGACAGAACGGAACAAAGGTCTTCTAATGATTCTACGCTTGAGAGGAAGATAATCCGCGGTCCGAAACCGACCTCTATATAGAATCCACCGACCGCTCGAAGCCCCAGCTTTTCACACTGGGGTATATAGCGAATAATGAATTCCTCGTATTCATCCTCACCGCCGGGAAAGATGTCCCAATCCTGAGTAAAAAGAATCGTCATCAATCAGCCCTCCTTCTAAAGAAATAAGTTCAAACAGCGGAAATCCAAAACGCCCTGCTCACTTCCTTCTTTGACGATTTGTCTACCTTCGCACACTTCCGGAATGTTCAGTTCGTGAGACGCACCCAAAACCTTGTTTGCCGGTTTTTCTCATGAATCATAGGGCCTCAGCGAACCTCCATATTGCCGTTCATGCGCATGTGAAGGCCGTACGGAAAAAATATCTGTTTGGCTGCTTAGCTAAAAATACTTCGCTACTATAGAGAGGTGAGATGTTTAAATGTAAGGTTTCTTTGAAGAAATCGGAATATTTTTAAACTGGGAGGGGTGTGGTGAGTAATTTCCCCCTCTCTCTGGCCTAAGGTAATGAAGGAACATGCAGCCTCAAAGGCAACACCAGTTTGAAGGCATTGCGTCGTGCTGATGTTTTTGTGGGGCGATTATCTCTTTTTCGATATGGTTCCGGTAAGACTAGATTGAAATAAATTATTTTGCAAATATTTTATTCTTATAGTATCCATAAAGATAGGTTATAGATTTCTTTTTCGCGTTATGGTTGGGGTGCGTAAGTAAAATAATTAGAAAAAATATATAGTTATCCGATAGTTGTGCGATGTCCAAAAAATGGACATGGCCCTGCGGGTTTTCGGCGGTAGAAAATTAAAAATCTGATAACTGGTTAGCCTTTTATAACGCTCCGGTGTCAAGAGGCTGAACGTATAGGTTTGTCCCTTTGAGGTTTCGCTCGAAATTTTGAATCGTGCCTTGCTTGTCATGGAAGGGCATGTCCATCTTGTTGGTTCAATTTCCCTCGGAGTGACACCAACCACGTCAGCGGAATACAAAGAACCTCGGATCCCGGATTTTCTCCTCTCTTCAATCCCTGCCTTGCCCGTATCGGTATCCTTCAGCATACTTATTTCGTCCTCAGCACGGGCATCTCCCTTTGCGTCATTCGGTGCCGAATTGATTTACGAGCGAAAATATGTCACATTGTTTTTTTGGTGGTAGATATAAAAGTTAATTGGTGCCCATCCGTGAAGTTCTTTGGGACACCAATTATAAATCGATTCAACCTAGAAGGTCTGTTTATCAATTTATGAAGGCCGAGAAATTTTTGAATATGCTCGAAGAAGAGGGTTTTGATTTTTTTACGGGCGTGCCCTGTTCCTATTTCACCCCCCTTTGTGATCTGCTGGCGCAAAGGCCGGCATCTTTTCATGTAACGGCTGTCCGGGAAGATGTGGCCCTCGGACTGGCGGCCGGAGCCTCCATGGCCGGGAAAACCCCCGTCCTCTATATGCAGAATTCGGGTTTGGGGTATTCGCTCGAGGCCTTTGCTTCTTTGCAGATGATCTACCATATTCCGGCGCTTATCCTCATGAGTTATCGGGGCCCCGACGACCAGGGGTGGGAGGAGCATCGGGTTATGGGGGAACATACGGAGGGGCTGTTGTCCCTGTTCCGTTTGGCTTATGGCCTATTCCGGGGCGAGATCTCCTCCAGTGCGATCAGAAAAATTCAGGGATATCTGCAAGGGCAGGAACTGCCGTATTTTTTGCTGGTTACGCGGGGGGCGCTGCAATGAATCGACTGGAAGCCATAAAATGCGTGGTGGATGGTCTCTTGGGCGATGAATTGATCGTTCACGCCAACGGCGTCATCAGCCGGGAATCCTTTTATTGTGCGGATCGAAAAGAAAACTTCTATCTTCTGGGTTCCATGGGGCTGGCCGCCTCTGTGGGTCTCGGGGTGGCCCTCAGTCGGCCCGACCGCAGGGTCCTTGTATTTGACGGAGACGGTAATATCCTGATGGGTTTCGGCAACCTGGCCATGATCGGCGCCTTGAAGCCGGCGAATCTCAGCCATCTGGTTTTTGACAATGAGGCCTACGGTACGACGGGCAACCAGCCCACACTTTCATCGCGGGTTCCCCTGAGTGAAACGGCTCGGGCATCGGGATATCTCAGTGCGACATTCCTGGAGACTCGCAGCGAGTTGCTGGAGGTCTTGCCATTCCTTTCCAACACGCCGGGGCCCCATTTCCTTCAAATCAAGGTAACGCAGGATGTGCCCGTGACCAGCCTGCGCATATCCTATAGCGCACGGGAAATAAAAGAAAGATTTATGGGGGCTCTGATCAATAGAAGTGACTAGACCTGCAAGTGACTTTAGTTGAGGTGCCGTTTCATCGACTTTTTAAATAGTGTTAACCCCACATCGATGGATCCTCCTGCAATGAACAGGTCCGTGAGTTCACAGGTGCCGACTACCATGCCAAGGATGCCGCAGGGGGCATCAGGATCTGCAAAGAGATATACGGTTGATGAATAATCAGACTATCCGCATGGAAACAGCCAGTCGGTCAATTATGGCCGGCTGGCTGTTCCCTTGAGGCGGCCCTCACGATCTGCCCCGGCAAGGCGTTCGTGAATTCAGTCAACGGAAAGGAGCAATCCCTTGAGAGGATTCTGCCCCTGCTCAAGACATATGGGGCGGCCGTGGTGGCCCTGCCGTTTGACGAGCAGGGGATTTCCAATGATTCCGAACCCCGGTTGAAAATTGCGGGAAAAATTGTTGACCGCTGTGAAAAAATTGATATAGCTATCCAAGATATCATTCAATACTATCGTCAGAATAAGGAGGTATTCGGTTGAAACATAAAAAGGCCCCGGCTTTCCCCGAAGACGCTGAGGTGACTTTTGTTCCAATGGGAAAGACGGTGGTCGTTCCTCTCGGCACCAATCTGTTGGAGGCCGCTATTGATGCCGATATCGAAGTCGAAACGGTTTGCGGGGGAAACGGTGTCTGCGGTAAATGCAGGGCCAGGGTTATCAAGGGGGTTGTGAGCAGCGCCACACCGGCGGAAGAGAAGTTCCTCTCTTTCGAAGATTTGAAGCAGGGGCATATCTTACTGTGTCAAAGAACGGTTCTGGGCAACGTCATACTGGAAACCGATTACAGAGAGGACTGTGGATTTGTGCCTGACAAGGGTGCCTTTATGAAGGGTTCCCTGGAAATCGAGCCCCATGTGCTCAAAACCTACCATGAGTTGAAACCTCCTGCCATCGACGATCAAACAGCCGACCTGGACAGGGTATTGAATCCATTACCCGAAGGCACCCGCGTTGATCACCGTATCCTTCAGACCCTTCCAGGCATATTGAGAGAATCCGATTTTTCCATAACCTCTGTGGTCGTAGCCGGTGAGGTCGTCGCCCTGGAGAAAGGCGACACAAGAGCGGATGCCTATGGCATCGCCCTGGACATCGGGACTACCTCGGTGGCCGGGTATCTCGTTGACCTGTCAGGTGGTCGGATCGTCTGTTCCGTTTCCGGGAACAACCGCCAGGGAGTCTATGGCTCAGACGTCATATCTCGCATATCGCATACGATGATAGAGCCTGACGGCATTTTGAAAATGAAGGAACTTATCACCCGGACTATAGACGAGATTGTTGAGGAGCTGTCGGTGCGCGCCGGTGTCGATCCGGAAAGGATTTATGTGTTGACCCTTGTGGGCAATACGGTGATGAGTCATTTCCTTTTGGGGGTTTCTGCGGCCGGTATTGCTTCAGCCCCTTTTATCCCCGTTTTTACCCGCTTGCCTTTTTCAACCGTGGAAACCCTCGGTCTTAAGAGCCTGAAACCTCATACGCGATTTGTTCTGCTTCCCAATATCGCGGGATATGTGGGTTCGGATACGACCGGGGTTATTCTCTCCACAGGTATCCATGATTTGCCGGGAACGTGGCTTGCGATCGACATCGGAACAAACGGTGAGCTGGTCCTGGCGTCGAAGGGAAGGCTCCTTACCTGTTCCACCGCTGCGGGCCCTGCTTTTGAGGGTGGCTGTATCGAACAGGGGATGCGGGCGGAACCGGGCGCCATTTGTGAAGTACGGATGAGGGATGATCTCCAATTGAAGGTTATGGGAGATACGGAACCGAGAGGACTTTGCGGTTCCGGGCTGATCGATACCGTATCGGAAATGATCAGGCTGGGCCTCATTAGGGGGAACGGCCGGATCAGTGATCCGTCGGATTGGCCGGCAAGCCTGCCGAAGTCTTTGAAGAACAGGATCAAGCGAGCCCCAAAAGGGTATAAGTTTGTTTTGTCAGAAGGAGAAAGGGAGGTCGCGGTCACCCAAAAGGATATCAGCGAATTGCAGTTGGCCAAAGGGGCTATCAGGGCGGGTGTGGAAATATTGCTGGAGGAACTCCGGATGAAACCAGTCGACCTGGATGGGGTTTTACTCGCCGGCGCCTTCGGGAGCAGAGTTCGCCGGGAGAGCATTCGGGGCATTGGTCTGCTTCCCGATATCCCCCCGGAGCGCATAAAATCAGTGGGAAATGCTGCCGGGTTGGGGGCGGTCATGGCCCTTTTGTCCAAAAAAAAGCTTGCCCTCGCGTCAGACGTAGCCGCGAGATGCGAGCACAGAGAATTATCCATACACCCGGCGTTTACGTCAAAATTCGCCAGGGCAATGGCTTTTGAAGTGGGATCCGTTTCCCCTGCGGCATGGAGTCGAGAAAAATCTGCTCATGCGGGAAAGAGGTCCTCTTGACTATTATCGTTCCTGAAATCCAAAAGCGAGAGGGCAAACAAGACCATGACGGCATCGCATAATTTCCAATCTATCGAGACGGTGGCTCAGGAACTGGCGGAGGTCCATTATATCGCAGACCGGGCCTTGTCCACAGTCCTTTTCCTTTCCTATCGTTTGCAAAAACCCGTTTTTCTGGAGGGTGAACCCGGCGTGGGAAAGACCGAGGTCGGGGTGGTCATGGCGAAACTCTTCGATACGGAGTTGATTCGCCTTCAATGTTACGAGGGACTGGACGCCTCCGCTGCGCTTTATGAGTGGAACTACCCCAAACAACTCCTCCACATCAGGCTTCAAGAGCAGGGTGAGAGCGGGAAAGAAGACATCCAACAAGCCATTTACGGACCCGAATTTCTTATCAAGCGTCCTCTGTTGCGGGCCATACAGAGTTCCAATGACAAACCTCCCGTGCTCCTTATCGATGAGGTGGACCGCTCCGATGAGGAATTCGAGGCCTTCCTCCTCGAGGTTCTTGCCGATTTTCAGATTACGATACCGGAGATCGGCGCCATCAAGGCCCGCAAGAGGCCCCTGGTCGTGGTGACCTCCAACCGGACGCGGGACGTCCATGACGCCCTCAAGCGGCGATGTCTGTATCATTGGATCGATTATCCCTCTTTCAGCAAGGAGTACCGGATCGTGATGACCCGCCTTCCTGGCATCGAGGAAGACCTTGCAAATCAAGTCACCCGTTTCATGCAGAAGATCAGATCGGTTGATTTCCTCAAAAAACCCGGAATATCGGAGACCCTGGACTGGGCCCGTGCCCTGATGGCCATGGAAAAGAAAACATTGGATGAGGATCTGGTCCGTGAAACCCTGGGCTGTTTCCTCAAGTACCAGGACGATATCAAGACGATTAACCAGGACCCTGAAATGATAGGTTCTTTCTTGGCTGAATGAGGTGTGAGGAACAACGCTGGGCCTGATTCAGGGAAATCCTATAGGCTGAATTTGAAAGGCGGCACACAAACCGTGAACCGGATGAATCTGAAATATGACGGACGATTAACGGGGCGCATTATCGCCTTTTCCCGGTATTTAAAGGACCGGGGGTTTCGGGTCTTTTCTTCAAAGGTCATCGACGCACTCGGAAGCCTTCGGGAAATCGATATCACAAGAAGAAAAGACTTTTTTTCTGCCCTTCGGACCCATTTTGTGACCAATGACACGGAATGGAAACTGTTCAGAGAATATTTCGAGGATTTTTGGAATCGTACTGAAAGGAATGACGATGCCGACAGCACGGCAGGCCAATCGGACATGACCGATTTCCTGGACCCGGGTCAGGCGGAACCCTACCCGGAATGCTCGCCCCGCGATGAGAAAGTCGAAAGAAATGTCCCGGAAATCGATTCAACCGAGTGGGCCACCTACAGCCCGGTTCCGAACCTGGAAAAACAGGATCTGTCCGGGTTTCGAAAGACGGATATACAGGTCGTCCAACTGATCCTCAAGCACATGATCTCCCTTTTCAGGATCACGACCGCACGCCGCTCCATGCGTTCAAGAAAAGTCGACGAGATCGATTTTCGGCGGGTAACCGAAAAGAGCCTGAAGACGGGAGGCATCCCTCTGGAACTTTTTTACAGGAAGAAAAAAAAGCGGCTCAAAAAGCTGGTTGTCCTGGCGGATGTGAGCGGGTCCATGGATCGTTATGCACGGTTTGTCATCCCTTTTATTCTGGGACTGAAAGGGGCGGGGAGCAAAGCGGAAGTCTTTGTTTTTTCAACCTCCCTCACACCCGTTTCTTCCTATCTCCGGCGATTCGCTTTCGATGAGGCCCTTGATGTCATTTCTCGTAAGGTCCCCGACTGGTCCGGGGGAACAAGGATCGGGGATTCCCTCAGACAGTTCAACGAGGTCTATGGGGAGAGGCTTTTAAACCGCAGAACCGTGGTCGTGATCATGAGTGACGGATGGGATCTCGGGGCAAAGCCGATCCTCGAAAGGGAGATGGAGACCCTTAAGCGGAAGGCCTTTTGCGTCCTGTGGCTCAATCCCTTGCCGATAGGGTCCGATTCCTGTCAACTGGCCAGGGGCATGAAGCTCGCCCTGCCGTATGTGGATTATTTCATGCCCGCCAACAGCCTGGAAAGCCTCAGAAAGGTTGGGAGGACGTTGTCCAGGGTGATGGTTCACTCCTGAATAACCCTTACGCCCTCCGGTATCTTGAACCTGAAAAAATCCTCCTTGAAATTTTCCTCCATCTTTAAATCGCCCAGCATGAACCGGGTGAATCCTCCGAGATAATTTTGCATTTTTACGACACGAATGGTGCTGTCCTTTTCGGACACGGAGAGGTGGATGAAGTCAATTTCAGGCCAGGGCGGGTTGGGAGTCAGCTTGAGATCGTTGAGGTCCCCTGCCTCTGCCGTCGTGAGTTCCACGACAAAACCCTCGACGACATCTTTTAGGCCTTTGAAGATATCGTTCAGGAGTCTTAGTTCCTGCCCCAGCTTACCTGCGGGATATCTGTAGACCTCTTTTTTTTCGGGAATGAACCACCAGAGGGTGTCCCCGTCCGAGATAACGAGCTCTTGTCGTGGGGTTTCCTGTTCAATGCGCAGGAAATGCGGGGGCATAAAATGAATGAATCCTCGGGCGAGGTCACTCTTGATGCTGTCATCCAGCAAGGCCATGGATCGTGTAACCACGTCCCGTTCATAGGGGACGGTGAGTCCTGAAAGGGATCCGTAGGTCTGCTTGATGCCCTCAAGAATCTTGATCAGACGATCTTCGGCCTCCGCCGTTCTTGAACAGCAGAACACCAGGAGCAAGAAAGCCGAAAAGATCAGGATGACCCTCCGGGTGAGCCGTTTATCCCAGAGCACCAGTTTGCGGGACAGAATAAAGAATTTCGTCATGGTTTAGCCTTTATGGAGTTTAGGCGGCCGTTTTTATGAGTCCTTGATCTCGCACAGGCCGCAAGGCAAGCAGGGTAATCTCGTTTCCCTCTGTACGCTTTGCCAAAGGCTACTGAGTGAGAACCTGTTACTTGGGCGCTAGATGCCCCTTCTTCCATAGACATCCCGGGGCTTGACGCCGTCCGAGGGGCCTACAATCCCTTCTTTTTCCATCACTTCGATCATACGGGCCGCCCGGTTGTAGCCTACTCTCAACTTCCGTTGAATCATGGAAATGGAGGCATGCCCGGTTTGCGTTACCAGGTCCACCGCCTTGCCGTATTTTTCGTCGAGCTCGAATTCTTCGTCTTCCGTGTCCTCGCCCTTGGCGACTTGCGTTGCGATGGCCGGATCATAATCCGGTTTCATCTGTCCTCTCAGAAAGTCCGTTACTCCTTTGACTTCTTCTTCCGAGATAAAGGCCCCATGAATCCTTGTGACTCGGCCCACACCCGGCGGGACAAAGAGCATGTCCCCGTCCCCAAGAAGATTCTCCGCACCGATGGCGTCCAGGATGGTTCTCGAATCGACCTTGGAGGATACCTGAAATGATATGCGGGCCGGAAAATTGGCCTTGATGATGCCGGTCAGCACGTCTACGGAAGGCCTCTGGGTGGCGATGATCAAATGAATGCCGGCGGCCCGGGCCATTTGGGCAAGGCGGGTGATGGCCTCTTCAACATCCCTGGAGGAGGTCATCATCAGGTCCGCCAGTTCGTCTATGACAAGGATAATATAGGGGAGTAGCCTGTCCTTGCCTGTTTCCGCCTCTTCTTTGGGCGTCTTCTTTTCCTTCAGGGCCTTTCGATTGTAGGCCTCGATGTTTCGCACCCCTCTGTCCGATAACAGCATGTAGCGTTTCTCCATCTCCTCGACCGCCCAGCGCAGCGCCCGAGTGGCCTCCTTCGGGTCGGTTACCACGGGGTGGAGCAGGTGAGGAATATCCTGGTAGACGGAGAGTTCGATCCTCTTGGGATCAATCATCAGGAAACGCACCATGTCGGGGGATACCTTGAAGAGCAGGCTGTTGATCATGGCATTCAGGGAGACACTCTTGCCGGTTCCCGTTGCGCCGGCCACGAGTAGGTGGGGCATTTTGGTCAAGTCAGTTACAACAGGGGACCCGGTGATATCCTTTCCCAAGGCAATGGTGAGCTTGTGGGGAGAAGACTTGAATTCCTCGGCCGAGAGGATCTCCTTGAGGCGGACGACGTTTCTCTGGTTGTTTGGGATCTCAATACCGATTGCGCCTTTGCCCGGAATAGGGGCGACGATGCGGACGCTTGGGGCCCTGAGGGCCAAAGCAAGATCGTCGGACAGGCCTACGACTTTGCTGATCTTAACCCCGGGTGCGGGTTTCAGTTCATACATGGTAATGACAGGACCGGGAAGGATTTCTACCACCTCACCCCGCACACCGAAATCCGCCAGTTTTTTCTCGAGACGGCGGGCATTCATCTCCAGGCTTTCCCTCTGGAATTCCATCCCCTTGTTTTGCTTCGGGTCTTCCAGGAGGTCCAATCCGGGAAGTTTATATTCTCCGTCTACATGCATAAAGGGGAAAGCTTCCTGCTGTGGTTTTTGTCGCGTTTCCACCCTTTTGGGCTCAACGATCGTGACCTTGCGTTTGGGTGCGGCTTTATTCTTTGTGGAAATCTCTTTTCGGACCTTTTTTTTGCGACGCTTCTCTTTCCATTTCAGAAGAATATCCCGTATGGTTCTGCAAGACATCCTGAACCAGGAAATCATCCTTGAAAAAAGGAATCCAAAGGAAAGATGGGTGCAGATCATAAAGGAGATGATGCAGACGGCAAAAAGAAGCACGCAGGTCCCGAAATGGTTGAGAAACCGACTCATGAAATGGGACACATAGTGGCCGACCACGCCGCCGCTCAAAAGTCTATGGCCTCTGTACAGAATCTCGTCCGGCATAAAAAGTGCGAGGATGCCTGCAAAGGAAGAAACCAGAAAGAGGGTGGCCGTTACGGCTTTCAGGGGAGACGAGAACGGTTGTTGGCGAAAGGAAAGGCAGGAGGCCGCCAGGAATACCGCGACCAGCCAGAATGAGGAAAACCCCAGGGCGATAAAAATCCAACCGCCAAGGTTTGCGCCCACGGTTCCGAAGAGGTTGTAGACCTTGGTGGACACTCCCGTCCTGATTCCGAACAGCGGGTCCCCGGGATGGTAGGAGAACAGACTGACCCCCAGGAGAATGGCCACCAGAAGAAAAATGATGCCTCGTATTTCTCTTTTTATCGGTTCTTGTGTTTCTTTTTTAGTGGATTTTTTTTTTGACTTTTTGCGCATAGTCGGTTTGCCTATAAATTCCCTCTTGTCTCACAGCGTAATGATGATCGGCATGATGATCGGGCGCCGTTCGATGATCTTGTAAAAAAAACGCTTCAGATTTCGCTTGATATCCGGGGCCACTTCTTCCCCCTCTATGGGATCCGTTCTTTCGGGTGCATTCAAGACCTCCAGAACGATGTCTTTTGCCTGTTCAAGTATGACCCCTCCCTGATCTTCAAATACGAAGCCTCTGGAAATGATATCGGGACCGTAAATGATTTCGCCCGTCTGCTCGTCCAGGGCCAGTAGGGCGATGACCACCCCATCTCCTGCAAGTCTTCTGCGTTCCCTCAAAACCAGTTCGCCCACGTCTCCCACGCCTTTTCCATCCACAAGGATGCGGCCCGTATGCACCCTGTCCAGGATCTTCGCCACACCGTCGGAAAAACAAATCGTATCCCCATTCTCGGCCAGAAGGGCTTTTTCGGGCGGAATACCCGTTTCCACGGCCAACCGAATGTGCTTGACCAGATGACGATACTCCCCGTGAATAGGGATGAAGTAGCGGGGTTTCACCAGATTGAGCATCATCTTGAGCTCTTCCTTGTAGGCATGTCCGGAGGAGTGTATTTGACTGACTTTCTCGTAAATAACCTCTGCCCCCAAGCGATAGAGCTTATTGATGATAGATGTGATCGCCTTTTCATTGCCCGGGATAAAGCGGGAAGAGAGGATAATCGTATCTCCCTTTCGTATCTTGATGCCCTTGTGTCTGTCACGAGCCATTCGCGTCAGTGCGGACATGGGTTCACCCTGGCTTCCGGTTGTGATGATGGCCACTTCATTATCAGGCAGACGGTTGATTTCGTGTTCTTTTATTTCAGTGCCCGGAGGTATGCGAATAATCCCTTCCTCTCTGGCAATGCGAATGTTTGTGATCATGCTCTTGCCGCTGAAAAGCACCTTTCGATTGCATTGGGCGGCCAGTTCGATGATCTGCCTGATACGTAAGATATTGGAGGCGAAAACGGCGACGATCAGTCGCCCCTCGCAGGCCCGGAACAGCGTGTCGAGGGTCTTCTTAACGTCACTTTCGCTTTGAGTAAATCCTTCCTTTTCAACGTTGGTGGAGTCCGAAAGGAGCGCCAGAACGTCCTTTTCCCCGTAATGGGCGAACCTGATCAGATCCGTGCCCTGCCCGTCCAGAGGGGTCTGGTCGATTTTGAAGTCACCGGAGTGTACAATAATTCCTGCCGGTGTTTCAATGGCGAGTCCCACACCGTCCACGATGCTGTGATTGACCCTGATGAATTCCACACTAAAAGGACCGAATTGGTTCACGTCCCCGGCCTTGACCGTCCTGAGGACAACGTCTTCGGTCAGCTTGTGTTCCTTGAGTTTTTCCTGCAGGAGCTTGATCGTAAAACTCGTACCATAGACGGGCCTGTCGAGTTCTTTTATCAGGAAGGGGAGGGCGCCGATATGGTCTTCATGTCCGTGGGTGAGGATGATTGAGTGGACCCTGTCCCTGTTTTCTCGGAGATATTGAATGTCGGGAATCACCACATCCACCCCGGGCATATAGTCTTCAGGAAACATCAATCCCGCATCAATGATGAGCATCGTGCGTTCATATTCTATGAGCATCATGTTCAGGCCGATTTCGCCCAGCCCTCCCAGAGGAATTAATTTTAGCATATTGTATCCCTGCTTAATTTAATTGTGTTCAATTATAACCAGCTTAAAACTTCAGGCATCATCCGTCAACATGGAAATCAATTTAATGCCTTGATCTGAATATTTTGACTGTGTTACGGTAGCCTCGATCAGAAATACTTCTCTTTTCTACTTACCCCTCTGGAAGGAGGTTGCATCATGGCAAGCGTAAACAAGGTCATTCTGGTAGGCAATTTGGGGGCGGACCCTGAACTGAGGTATACGGCCAACGGCCGGCCTGTCGCCAGTTTCAGGATCGCCACTACCGATCAGTGGACGAGCAAGGACGGCGAGAAGGGGGAACGCACCGAATGGCACCGGATTGTGGCCTGGGCTCGACTGGGAGAAATATGCGGTGAATACCTCCACAAGGGCAGCCAGGTATATATTGAGGGAAAGCTGCAGACACGAGGCTGGGAAGATCGTGACGGTAACAAGCGCTACACGACGGAAATCGTTGCCCAGACGATGCAAATGCTCGGATCGCCGGTGCGAGGGGGCGCCCCCATGAAAGAGGGAAGGGCAAAAACTCGGGAGGAAAGATATCCTGAGGAGGAACCCATATCCATTCCAGAGGATGATATCCCCTTCTAGAGACTGAATCGGAAGACCCCCTAACGTTTTAGGGATAGGGCAAACCCGGGCAGGCGTGGACGGATTTCAGACATTTTCTTCGTCCTCGTCTCCTTCCTGCACCTCATCCGGTGGGGCGATTTCATCCGTTTTTTCCTTGGTGGCCTTCTTGAAATTGCGAATGCCCTTTCCGATTCCGCTGCCTATTTCAGGAAGCTTTCCTGCTCCGAAAATGATCAGAATGATGATCAGGATAATGATGAGTTCGGGCATGCCTATTCCAAACATGTGTCTCCTCCGAGTATTTTATCAAAAACACGCAACTAAATAGATCGTGCTGAATTCTGATCGCTGAGAGTTCCATCAGAGAATATCAGATTTCCGTCCGGGAACTAGGTGTCGATGTCTTTCCGCAGCAGGAATTTGAATTCGGGTGAATCTGTAAATGCCCTGAGAGCCCTTCGATAGCGCAGCCAGGACGACCACATTTCAAGCCATTCATCGTTGTGCCAGAAGATATCCGATGACTTGCCATCTCTTTGGACCGAGACGAAATCTTCGTACTCCTTGCTGCAATCCTCACATAGTAGAAGACCGTGGGTGGCCTTGAGTCCCCGGCACGTTGAGTCCCTTGTCTGCGCACGAAATCCGCACATCGCGCACCTGAGATGACAGGAAGAACATTGAATTGACCTGCGGAGAGAACGGATTTTATTTCGGTACCTGTCCAGGGTCTCCTCTTGTTTCTTTTTTTTCAGTCGCGTATTGAAACTGACAATTTTGTCCATATGATGTCCCGCCTTGCCTGAAGAATGAAAAATTATACTCTTCAAAGGTTCCACGGCGCCATTACCTGGTGCCCATCCGGAAATGAACCCCGGGCACGGGTAAGTTTTCAATTCTTCGCACAACAAATCCTGCCGGTTGACGCCGAAATTGCGGGAAAGGGCCATTTCTGGATGAAAACTACCTATACGGGGTCAATAGGCAATGGGTGATGAAGCTCGTGCTGCAGGCCTCTCTATGGGGTTTCAACCTGAAATAACTATTATTTTTAGTATATCACCGGGGTGGATTCCAGTCAAGTCGAGCATCAACCTCCTCATCCACCATCGAGACATCTTCTGTCCCGCATATCTCGGGTTGCATTTTACCATGGGAAATTTGGTTCGATGGGCCCGGGTTTTCTACTGCATAACCTGAAGAGCGGTTTCTCCGAGTTTGCCCAGGTTTCGCACCACCTTTATTCCGGCTGATTCGAGTGCCCTGATTTTATCCTCTGCTCTGCCCTGTGTGCCTGAAATGATGGCCCCTGCATGACCCATTCGTTTGTCGGGGGGGGCTGTTTGTCCGGCAATGAAGGCCATGACCGGCTTGTCGAAGGCCCCGCGGATGAATTCCGCAGCCTCTTCCTCCGCCGAACCGCCGATCTCACCAATGAGGACGACTCCTTTTGTGTCGGGATCTTCTCTGAATCGCTTCAAATGGTCCACGAAGGTCGTGCCGACAATGGCATCCCCTCCAATGCCTATACAGGTAGATTGCCCCAGACCCGCACGGGTCAACTGGTCCACCACCTCATAGGTCAGGGTCCCGCTTCTGGAAACCACGCCGATAGGGCCGGGCTTGTGAATGGAACCGGGCATGATGCCCACCTTTGTCTTTCCGGGAGAGATGATTCCTGGACCGTTGGGGCCGATCAGCACGGTGCGTCCATTCCTCAAAAAGCCGGCCACCTTGATCATGTCCAGAGCGGGTATTCCTTCGGTAATGCAGACCACCACATTCAATGCCGCATCGGCGGCTTCCATGACGGCGTCCGCGGCGAAGGGCGGGGGAACGAAGATGCAGGCGGTATTGACCCCTTCCTTTTCCGCAGCCTCTTGAACCGTGTTAAAGACCGGGATACCTTCAACGGTTTGTCCCCCTTTGCCGGGGGTCACGCCGGCCGCGACTTTGGTGCCGTAATTCAGCATCTGCCTTGCATGAAAGCTTCCCTCTTTGCCTGTAATCCCCTGGACCACAACGCGGGTGTCTTCATCCACCAGTATGCTCATGATCGTCCCCCTTCCGACACCTGCTTTGTCACAAGGTCGGCCGCTTCGGCCATGGTCTTGGCGACAAAAAAATTCAAGTCAGAGTTTTCGAGAATTTTGCGCCCCTCTTCCACATTGGTGCCCTCCAGCCTGACAATGAGCGGCACGCGAATATCCGTTTTTTCGGCTGCGGCCAGAACGCCCCTGGCAAGGACATCGCATCGGAGAATGCCGCCGAAGATGTTGATGAGCATCGCTTTGACCTTTTTATCCTCCAAAATAATTTCAAATCCCCGCGTAATCATCTCCTCGCTGGCCCCGCCCCCCACATCCAGAAAATTGGCGGGTGCGGCCCCGGCCATCTTGATGACGTCCATGGTGGCCATGGCCAATCCCGCGCCGTTAACCATGGCCCCGATGTTCCCGTCCAGGCGGATGTAATTGAGATTGTATTGCCCTGCTTTGACTTCAAGGGGGTCCTTTTCCCTGGAGTCGTCAAGGGATGCCAGGGCCTTTTGTCTGTATAGGGCGTTATCGTCGAGAGTGATCTTGGCGTCCACGGCCAGCACCTGTCCCTGTTTGGTGATTGCCAAAGGGTTAATCTCCGCCAGAGAGCAGTCACAAGCCATGAAAAGCTTATAAAGACGGCCCATGAGGGTCATGAGGGCCTTTGATGTCTCGGGAGAGGGGAGGGGATTCAGACCGTAAACCAGACGCCTTCCATGATAGGGCATCCAGCCTGCCTCGGGATCGGCAAAGGCCTTCATCAAGAGTTCAGGAGACTCCTCAGCTACATTTTCGATGTCCGTGCCGCCGGCCCGGCTGCAAATCATGACGGGTTTGGCCCTGGACCTGTCAACCGTGATGGCGAGATAAAGCTCCCGTTCGATCTCAACGCCTTCCTCGATCAAAACCTGATGCACCTTTTTGCCCTCGGGGCCCGTCTGCTTGGTCACCAGAGGCTTTTTTAGAATGGTTTCAACGGCGTGTTCCAGCTCTTCCCTGGAATGGACGACTTGTACGCCGCCCCCCTTTCCCCTGCCTCCGGCATGCACCTGGGCCTTCACGACCCAGGGAGGGCCATTGAGATTTTCCACCGACTCGACGGCCTTGTCTGCAGATGCCGCCAACCGGCCTTCCGGCACGGGAATTTCGAATTTTCTGAATACGTCCTTGGCTTGGTATTCATGAAGCTTCATGTGCTTCCTCCCCGGGAAAGGTTTCAAAAAACGACTGGGTTCAGCCCTTTGAAAAGAGTTTGGCATCCTCCCCAGCTAAATGCATTTCAAAAATTTAAACAGAAATAAAAGAACAAAGTTTACACTTTATCAAAGCCCCTCTGTCAAGCTAATTAATTTCCACCCGGGATCCGTAACCGGTTTTCTCTCATTCGCATTTCAACTCTTCTTATCCAGTGGGCGATCCGTTTTTGGGAAGGCGGTGCCATCACCGGATTTTAATGACTGAATCTTGCCTGTATCCGGGTCATGGCGCCCTTGCCGGAATGGTTGACAGAATGGTTTTAAGAATTTATTTTACATTTATCCAACCCACAGACATCGCATCGGGAGGCGGGGGAGGACAAATTCCTTCATCTCACTGCTTAAGCCACCATCTCCAGCTGAATGTTTTTTAAAAGGCTAAACAGTCGAGTGTATACAGTGAAGGCGATTTTCAACATTTCGGGCCGGTTGGATCACAATGTTTTCGGAGGTAAATCCATTGAAGGGTATTTTCGGGATAATTTTTGCGACGCTTTTCCTGATCAGCGGCTTCGCTGCCACAGCAGGCAATGAAAAGCATGAGGGTGGCGGGAAGAGGGTCACCATTTTGTATAGCCATTTTATGTCGGGTTATCTCGAACCCTGCGGGTGAGGAACAAATTCCCTCGGGGGAGTAGCTCGGCGAGCTACGAAGGTCAAAGAGATTAGGAATGAGGGGTCGCCGATCATCCTGATAGATGGAGGTGAATATGCCGATGAATACAGCCCGCAGGGAGAAATCAAATTTGAGACCTTTTTGAATGCCTTCAGGGAAATGCGCTATGACGCCGTTACGGTCGGCGCCTGTGAAATGATGATGCAGCAGGGTCAATATGATGCCCTTGAAAAGATTGAGGCCTCCAAGATTCCTGTTTTGACCTTGAATGTGAAGTACCGCGGCAAGAAACTCAGGGAGCGGCCGATCGTTTTTGACCGAAAGGGCTTGAAGGTTGCCGTCTTCAGCCTCCTTGTCCCGGCATCTTTGCCGAATGCATTGTCCAAGGAATGGGAGATTGAAGATCCCGAGGACGTCATTGACGGCGCCCTGTCTTTTGCCAGGGGGAATGCCGATCTCGTGATAGGCATCCTGGCAGGAGACCTGTCTCATGTCCGGGGACTGGTGGAGACGCATGGCGGCATGGATATCGTCGTGGTATCACGGTATGCCGCAAAACTGCACGAGCCCGTGAAGATCAACGACTCACTGCTTTTTTCCTCTGGAGACATGGGGCAGTATCTTGGACGCCTGGATGCGGAATGGCACAGCGGGAAGTGGACTTTCCAGGGCGAACTCATCCCGCTGACGCAAGATATCGAACCTGATCCTGAGATGAAGAAGCTTTATGACCGCTACAAAAAAAGGGTTCTGGAAATAGCCTCGAAGGGGGAAGAAGAATTTCGAAAGAAAACAGCCGGTTCTCTTCACGCATTTCCTTTGGCAGTGGATTGTCGAAGTTGTCATGACGAGATCTATGATCGGTGGAATCGGACGCCCCATGCCGGGGCAATGAATGCTCTGGTGGCAAAGGGTGAACAGTACAATCCGGAATGCGTCAAGTGTCACACGACCGGTTATCAAAACGGGGGTTTCGTCTCCCTGGATTCAACGCCAAAATACAGCAACATTCAATGTGCCGCCTGTCACGGACGTATGGAGGGGCACATTGATTTCTATGCCTCCGAGGGCGAGACTTCCGGTCTTGAAGAACCTCTTTCGTCTCCGGTCACGGAAAAGACTTGCCGGATATGCCACACACCGAAGCGGGACAGCGATTTCGACTTTGAGAGAGACCGAAAGCCGGTGCATTAAAGATAAATCCCGAATATCCTTCCCCGGAGAAGTTACAGCCCTCGTGCCGATTCGGAGCGAAGCCGACTTGGGTCCTTCATGGCGTTCTGAATGGTCTTCAACAGCATCTCTTTATCTCGGGGCAGGGTGCCGCGAAGGGGTAAATAATTTGAGGCATGATTTGTCCGGAATACCACGGGCCCCGGGGCATCAATGTTCCGGATCATCAGGTCGAGTTCTTTCAAGATTTCCAGAGGATCCGTGACCAGTTCGAATTCTCCCTTTTTCACCATAGCATCCAGGGGGGAATTCGGAACGACCATGAGCGTGAGCGCGGAAAAAAAGGTGGGATTCATTGCCGTGGCGGTCTTTCCCGTATTGACGGCGTGCCGCTCGTACCATTTGCGCCCGCCAAGCCCGATAATGACCGTAACCGAGGTCTGGATGCCCGCCCTGTTCGCCCTGACCACGGCATCGATCTGATCCTGGACGGTTGCTCCCTTGTTCATAAGATCTAAAACGCCCTGATCGCCGCTTTCCAGACCGATGAAGACAAGTTTCAGGCCCGCCTCTCGCAAGGCTTTGAGTTCTTCATCGCTCTTTCGCAGGATATCACTGCAGCAGGCATAGCATGCCACCTGTTTGAGATTCGGGAAAGTCTCGTAGCTTTTGGTTACGATCCTGAGAAGTTCCCGAGTCTTGATGATCATGGCGTTGGAGTCCAGCAGAAAGATTTTTTCTACGTTCCCTCCATACTGATTTCCACCAATTTCAATATCCTTCAGAATTTCCCGGGTGGGGCGAATCCTGAATTTTTTTTCGGGAACCGACCTGTCAAACAGGTAGGAAGCGCAGAAATAACACCGTCCCGCCGCGGCGGACGAACACCCTACCGTCGCCTGCACCAGCAAGGAATAGGCTTCACTGGGAGGGCGATAGACCGGTTCGGCATAGTACATCTCTCTTTTTTCGGGTTTGCTCTTCATTTTAAATTCCCTCCTCGTCTCTGTTTTAACCGTGTTCGCATGAGGGCTATAGGCCTGGCGTTCTTGCAATTGCCCTCTCAGCAAGGTCAAGAAAGGTGAAAGCCGATAGACATGATGCCCTGTATCGGCTTTCCCCTCATCAGCTTATTCTGGTAGACTATTGTAAATTGTTAGGATGATTTGACTTTTATGGTGCGAGGCTTTGCAGCTTCCGCTTTTGGAAGAGTCAGCCTGAGAACACCATCTTTTAACTCAGCATCAATTTTGGATTGATCAATCATTTCTGTCAGGTTAAACTGCCTGGAATATTTTCCGATTCTGTACTCTTGAAATACAATTTCTTCATTGGTTGGCTCGGGTAATTTTACTTCCCCGTCAAGTGTAAGAACATTTTCACGAAGATCAATGTTCAAATCCTCCGCTTTGACTCCGGGCATATCCGCCAACAGGGTAAGTTCTTTTTCCGTTTCAAATATGTCAACGGCGGGGGTAAACACGACCCCAGGCCTTGTGTGCTCCGCCGGACCGGTTACCTGCGCCTTTCCTTTCGCCTGTATTGCCTTGATTTCAGCTTCGGTCATGGCCCATGCCTCCTTTCTTTTCAAAGTCCTTCCGTCGAACTTATTTAACAGTGATCTGCTTTGGCTTTGAGGCCTCGGCCTTTGGGAGAATCACTGTCAAGATGCCGTCAACACATGTCGCTTCAACCTTTTCGGTGTCCACCTGTCCGGGCAGGCTGACAATTCTGCTGAATTTTCCCGCCTCCCTTTCCCTTCTGTGGTATTTGGCACCTTCTTTTTCTGACGGGATCTTTCTCTCGCCGGAAATAGATACGGAATCATGGGTTACGGAAATGTCGATATCGTCGGACTTTATGGCCGGAATCTCCGCTTGCACGGTGTAATTATCCTTCGACTCCGTCATGTTCACCAAGGGGAAAACCCCGGCATCCGGTTCCTTGTAAAAACCTCGGGTAAGCCCTTCAAAGAGCTTATCCATTTCCCATCTCATCCGATCAAGTTCATCATATGAACTCCTCAAGTTCGGCCAGTTTGTAATTCTTCTCAGTAACATGATTATGCCCCCCCTTTCTGAATGATGTAAAAGAAAGCATTTTTCATATAATGGATAATATAATCAGATAGATAAGTAATTAATACGATAAAAAATTAATCATGGGAATGGGGATGTCAAGGAGAGTCAATAATTTTTTTTATCCGAACGCGGGTGTCCTCAACGAACGGGTGTTCTGCGCACAGCCCAGGCCCTTGCACATCCCGATCAATCTCCCAGCAAGAGTTGAAGCCATGGCATAGCCTTGGCGCCTTGCCGATCCGGGTCGTTTCTATCTCCCGGATCACTTTCCAATAGGTATTCCTGCAGATTGGTATACCCGTCCTGATCCGGGTCTTGAGCCGAGTCGTCCACCAGGGGATCCAATGCGTATCGCTCCTCCCAGACATCGGTCATCCCGTCTCCATCATCATCGAGGTCCGCATTGTTGCCGATGCCGTCTTCGTCCGTATCCAGCCACTCATCGGCGTCCAGGGGAAAGGCATCTTCATCATCAGCCACACCGTCTCCATCGGCATCTGCTATGGTTACGATGGGAAAATCCAGCCGCACACTTTCCGTGTCGATGGCGGCTGTCGCAACCGATCCGGCAGGTATTCCCGGGCCGGAAAGGGTCACCTGATAGTCCCCGGAGGAAAGGATCGGAATGGCATATCCACCTCCTGCGCCTGTGACGGCATAGTATAAACCCTGATCCGGCGTGACCGAAACGCCTCCGATCCCCTCGCCCGGATCGTACATGGAATCGCCGTCCCCGTCTTCCCATACGGTCCCCACAAGAAAGCGATTGTAATGGTCGGAGTAATCGGTGTTCGCGTAACAGTAATTTCCTGTGACGACCAGAGGTCCGACTTCGGTGCCGGAGTCGTTTTCCTGAACGGCAGCGATACCGACGTTGGCGTAATTTCCGTCGATCGACATGATGGCCATACGATGGC
>CAZXWJ010000010.1:0-38030 GCA_964644375.1 uncultured Desulfobacteraceae bacterium
AAGGACATTATCTCATACACACAGCCGCAGTCTTCGACGCGCCGTCGCCGCTATGGCGACGATGCGAGAGCGCGGGGTATTTAACCAAATTTGCAATTTTCTTCGTTGGCTGCGTGTCTCCAGTGAAGGGAGTGAGCGGGCGTGAGAAAAAATTTCACTCTTTTTCTACCCTTCGTGGTGAAGCATCTTTTCAATTTGCCGAGGGCAGGGGAATCGGAAAACCGAAAGAATGTGCAAAAGGAACCTGGCTTTTCAGATAGCTCAGGGCCCCGGCATTCCTTTGAGTCCATTTCCCGTATTCCCGAATAAAGGACGGATCATGAAAAACGAGCTTCTCCCCCAGAGATTTCAATTCTTCGTTGAGTTGCCAATATAGAAACATGATGGATACCCTCCCGATCCTTCATCAAAACAAAATCCGGCGGAATATTCAGGCCCGGAAACAGGCCCTACCCGAACCGAAAGTACCCGGATTCCCAACTGGAAAAGCACTTCCCGGAGATAATGCCGGCCGTGACGCCGGCCATGATCAGGACCCAGACGCCGACGGCGGCCCAGCTATGAAAAATATTCCAGACCGCACCGCTGCCGACAAAGGTGGGGACGATCATTACGATTCCAATTCCAATTCTCCTGAAAAAATCCATATACGAGCCTCCTGAGGAAAAAAATAACACTCCGTGGTTATCGCTGTTGCGCTACGTGTTTTTTATGGGAGGTCTTTATACCATAGAATCAAGGTCTTGGCTATTTCAAATGGCAAAGTTTATATCATTTTCCAGTTTGTGCTCATCCGGAAACGATCGTTTCCGGATTCGCGCTAAAAGCCATCAGCGACCAGCGGTCAGCTAGTTTTCATCCAGAAATGGCCCTTTTCCGCAATTTCGGCGTCAATCGGCGGGATTCCTTGTGCGGCGTACACTTGTACGCCTCCGCGCAATCCCTTGATTTCCTTGAACTTGCGAAAAATTGCCTATTTCTGAATTGAAAACTTACTCGTACCCAGAGATCCTTTCCGGATGGGTACCAGCTAATCGCTGATCGCTGATCGCTCGATCCGGACGGAAACCAGCGATCTGATACAGGAAATTTATCAGGAAGTTATCTTAACGGCAATTCCCGATAGGGCAGACCCAGGCGTTCGGCCAGGGCCTTCAGGTTTTCCTCGAGGGTCACTCGGGACCCGTCGTCCCGGTTCACCAGGATCGTTTTGTCCGCCACAACAAAGATCTGCAGTTTCTCGGGAACAAGAAATTTGCGCGCCAGGGTTTCAAGTTCAGCCTTCTTCACGCCGAGATAGGCCTCCTGGATCCTTTCCAGCGTGTCCAGGGGTTCACCCCGAAGATGATACCGGGCGTAGACGTCGACCAGGGCCGCAGGGGTATCCACATTGAAAACAAAGCTGTTAAGGACATCCAAACGTTTCTGCTCCACATCCTTTTCGGGGATGTCCTTTCCCAGGGAAGCCATGATACGAACCGCCTCTTCAATGGCCCCGGCCGTCATATCACCCTTGCACCCGATATACCCCCCCAGCAGGCCGGCCTGCCATTTGTAAGTCTGAAAGAAATAGGTGGAATAGACCAGACCCAGATCGTCTCTCAGGCGCTTGTAGAGCAGGGAATCTCTGCCTCCGAAGATATCCGCCAGGAGCCTGACTTTCCAGTAATCCGAGTGTGTCCGCTTGATGCTGGGCAGGGCCAGCCGGACCTGGGATTGAATCTGCCCGGGCTTGTGAATGAGGGTCAGGACGGGTGGGGTCTCCGGCGGATCATCCAGTTTTCGCTCAGGCGCCGTGCCCCCGGGAAGCGCGTCGAAGAAGTCGGCCAGATCCTTCACGATCCGGGATTTATCGATATCGCCGGCAACGGAAATAACCATGTTGGAGGGCACGAAATAGGTCTCCAGAAACTGTTTGAGATCGGCCCCGGTGATCTGAGGGATTGTGCTGAGGGCCTCGAGGGGATCTCGTCCATAAGGATGTCCTTTGAAATGCCAGATCCCGATCTCCCGACCGGCAACGGTCCTGGCATCCCCACTCTGCCGCTTCAAAGCCGTCAGGATTTGATCCTTGACCACCTGGAGCACCTCGGGATCAAACCGCGGACGAGTCAAGACCTCCCGGAGCATATGAAGCCCTCTTTCCCAGTCCTCTTTCATGACGGAGAGATGGACGGCCGCGGTTTCCTCGCCGACCGCAACAGAGAGATGAATGGCATGTTCGTCCAGTGCGAGGGCCAGTTCCTGAGGGGTGTACCGTTCCGTTCCTCCCAGGATGAGGCTTTCGCCCAAAAGCGCGGTGAGACCGCTCAGGGTATCGTCCACATCCACGGCCCCCGCCTTGAGCAGGAGCGTGAGGTCGATCAGGGGCAGTTCACGGTCCGGGAGATAGAAGACCGTGGCACCGTCGGCCTTTGCGATTTCCGCCCGGGGGTATTGGATTTTCTCGGGCTTCCTGTCGAAGGACAGGGGATGCTTCCACCCCTGGGGCGTGGGATACCGGGAGTGGTTGGTCAAGGTGCCCGGTCTTGTCGCTTTTCCGGCTGCGGCCCCACTCAGGGAACGGACCTCCGTATACGGCTCGGGCGGCCTGTCGAAATGGCCGCCGGGGAGAACAAAGACGCTGGTCCGGCCGTCCAACCTGAAATATTTTTGGGCGGCCTGTCGAATATCTTCCGGCGTCACCTTGGCAAGCTCTTCCAAATAGGTCTCGAGATAGCGCCATCCGATCTGGACCTCCATGGTCGCCAGGGCACCGGCCAGCTCTTCGTTTTTCCTCATTTTCTCCAGAAAATCGAGGTGATTGAGCTTCTTGATCCGTTTGAGTTCCCGCTCGGATACCAAATCGGACTTGAATCTTACCACCTGGGCCAGAAGCCTTTCCTCCAGTTCCTCGCAGGCCCTCAGGTAGGCCCGGCGTCTTTCGGTTTCAGAAAGGGCCGAATCCTTCAGGGCATCCGGATCATTGGGCGTCCCGCCCAGAATCAACATGCCCGCATAACGGTTGTCGGGATTGTAGGCCCAGGCATCTACGGCAAGGCCGTTGTTCACGATGTCCCGGGTCAACCGGGCGCTGCGCCCCTGGCTCAGGACCATGGTCAGGGCATCCAAAGCGTAAAAATCCCTCGTCCCCATGCGGACGGTGTGGAAGCCGATCCTCAGAAGAGGCGTGCGGGCCCCCTTCAGATAGCGAACGCTCTTTCGAGGACCCTCCTGCAGAGGTTCCCGGGTGATCGCCTCCGGGGCGCGTTCACCCGCTGGATATCTTCCAATGTAGGTCCGTGCCAGCTCACGGGCCCTTTCAACGGTGATGTCACCCACCAGGACGCATACGGCATTGGAAGGATTGTAGTATTTTTTGTGAAAGGCGATGGCATCCTTGGTGTTGAATTTTTTCATGTCGGATTTCCAGCCGATGGTGGGGTTGTGATAGGAATGGGCGATATAGGCGGCGGTATTGAGGTCCAGCCAGGCCGCACCGTCGGGGTTGTTGATATAACGAAAGGCCCATTCCCGTTGAACGATCTCCTTTTCCACATAGAATTCTCTCCAGGAGGGCTCGAAGATCTGCTCGCTGACAATGGAGAACCATTGCTCGATCATATCCGAAGGCATGGAAGCCATATACTGGGTTTGGTCCCGGGAAGTAAAGGCGTTGACACCGACGGCGCCGTTCCTGCCGAGCTGGGATGAAAAGGACTGGGGGACGTAGATCTTCTGAACCTCCAGACGGAGATTGTCCATTTCGGCCCGTTTGGTCTCGATGAGCGCCTGATCGGGTTGCCGTTTTTGCTCCTCGGCCAGGATGACCTGATAGGCGTCTTCGATGCGGTCCTGGAGTTCCTTGTCCTTTGCGGCATCCAGGGTCCCGAAATTGCTGGTGCCTTTGAACATCATATGTTCGAGCATATGGGCAATCCCCGTTTTTCCTCGATCCTCAAGGGCGGACCCGGCACGAATGGCAAGCCGGCAGGCAATCTGCGGCGTAGCGGTCCGCTCGACAACCAGAAAATGCATGCCGTTGTCGAGCGTAAATTCCTTGACTTCCAAATTAAGGCCATGGAAAGACTCGGCCGCCCGGGAAAGTCCCGTGGCGGCAACCAGCAGGAAAAGCGACATGAGGAGAAATTTGAAAACACGCATAACTACCCCTTTCATGGTTACGGGATGCAAGAGTCGAACGACCTGACGAGTGCCTCGGAATAGATCACACATATGACGGCAAAGGAACATCCGAAGCCGGACGCCTGGTTTCAGGAAGCGGAAAGGTAAGTACCGGGGGAAAGGATGCCCGAAAAAACGCAGAGGCGAGGAGGGACCGGAAGCCGCGAATATCCGTCACCGCACAAACAGAACCTCGAAAATTGTTGCGGCCCGCAGGCCCGTAGACCGGAACCCCTTTTTACCGCAAAAAAACATTTCGCTGTTCTCCCGAACGGAGTTTAAACTTCACCAACTCGATCCACTCTTTCTCTAACGCAGGCGACCAGCGTCTCGAGCTCTTTTTGTTTCAGCTTCAACAAAAAACTCAGATCAATATCAGAGTTCAGAATTCCCTGAATAATTTCGATCAGTTTTTCTTTATCCATAGATTCATAAATAATACAATTACCAAATCAAGTCAATTCATTCCATAAGACCCTTGATCCGCCATCACGGCATAATAGGCCATTAGGCGGCGGCTTTAAAAAGATTCTCGTCAAGGCGGAGAGGGGGGCGCGCTGAAGCGACCTGCAGAGAACCCCTCCGAACCCGCCGGAGATCAGGCGCCAGACGAAGCCCCCGCCTTGGAAGGTACGGTATCCTCGGCCTTCCCTTGCGGCGGCGTTTCCTGAAATAGCGCTTCCAGCCTTACGAATACCTCCGGGTCAGCACCGCAGCGCCGCAATTCGACGACATCCTCCAGTTTTAAAACCTGCTTGATCACCTGTGAGAGCCGCTGATTCTCGTTGACAAACAATCGAATTCTGCTCAATTCCGCGTCGCCGATCGGGACGCACAGAATCCCCTCCACATTAAAGGCCCGACGGGCAAACAGACCGCAGATCTGGGACATCACCCCGGGATGGTTGTTGACGGTCAGCTCCAGCACGGAATGAGAAGATAGCGGCTGAGTGTTTTTCTGGATGTCAAGGGCGATTGTGGGCATGGGTTTCTCCTCCTATCATGTCTTTGTTGGCGGCACCAGGCGGCACCATGGGATAGACCTTTTCATTCACGTCGACCGGAGCGTGAATCAAGCAGGGTCCCCGCTCCCTGAGGGCAAGCGACAGCAGGCTCGAAGGATTATCGCTCGTCGCGAGATCATAGGCCTTGAGTCCGAAGCCCTCTGCGATTTTGATGAAGTCGACCTGCGACTTGAAGTCTGAAGCGAAGACCCGTTTGTCGTAGAAAAGGTCCTGTTGCTGGTGAACCAGCCCAAGGGCGTTATTGTTCATCAGGATGATCTTTATATTGACATTCTGCTCGACCGCGGTCACCAGCTCCTGAATATTCATCATCAGGCTGCCGTCTCCACTAAAGCAGACCACGTTTCGATCGGGGCAGGCCAGGGCCGCACCGATGGCCGAAGGCATGCCGAAACCCATTGTCCCAAGCCCCCCCGAGGTGAGAAACTGCCGAGGGCGACGAAAGGGGTAGGCCTGTGCCGTCCACATCTGGTGCTGGCCGACATCTGTGGCAATAATGGCCTCATCGTCAAGTTGTTCCGCCACTTGTGCGATAAGGTCATAGGGCGACCGGATGCCCTTGCTGCGGGGCATCCGAAGGGGATAGGCGCTTTTCATATCGTTGATCCTTTTGATCCAATCACCCCTGTGCCGGTCTTCGACCATCGGCCAAAGGGCCTCCATGAACGCCTTTATATCACTCACAATGCCGAGGTGAACCACCTTGATTTTATCCAGTTCGCTGGGATCGATGTCCACATGGAGGATTCTTGCCCGCTGGCAGAATTGGGGCACCTTCCCTGTGGCACGATCGTCAAAACGGACGCCGGCTGCGATCAATAAGTCACATTCTTCCAGGGCCAGATTGGTGTAGGGGGCGGCATGCATGCCAAGCATACCGATCGCCAGAGGATGATCCGTCGGCAAAGCGCCCAGGCCCATGAGCGTCATGGTCGTGGGGATGGAGGCCTTTTCCGCCACGCGGGTGACCATGGGAGCGGCTCCTGACTGTATCACCCCGCCACCCAGATAAAAAATAGGCCAGCGGGCGGCGTTTATCATGTCGGCGGCTTTCTCCAGATCGGATCGGGCGATCGTCGGAGACGAATCGGGTCGGCCGGGCTCAGGCCATTGTTCAAATTCCACGGTCTGACTCTGGACATCTTTGGGCACATCGATCAGCACAGGCCCGGGCCGGCCTGATGTGGCGATACGAAAGGCCTCGGGGATCACTTTGAGCAGCAAGGAGGCCTTTCGCACCAGGAAGTTGTGTTTTGTGATGGGAATGCTCATGCCGTAGGTATCGACTTCCTGAAAGGCGTCCGTGCCGATCATCGTGCTCGGGACCTGGCCGGTGATGCAGACGATGGGGACCGAATCGAGCTTGGCGTCGGCAACAGCGGTCAGAATGTTGGTGGCCCCGGGCCCCGAAGTTGCAAAACACACCTGGGGGCATCCGGTCGCACGTGCCATGCCCTGAGCGATAAATCCCGCCCCCTGTTCGTGACGGGCCAGAATATGGCTAATCCGGTCGCTTCGGGACAAGGCATCATAAAGGGGAAGATTCGCACCGCCGGGAATCCCGGCAATGGCCCGAATCCCCTGCCGTTCGAGTAAGTGAATGATGAGCTGCGCGCCTGACATCTTGATCATCGATATTCTCTCCTTTTCCTTTTCTTCCCCCCGATCGTCGTCTGGTCGGCGCGGGGCAACAAAAAAACCCCCGCCGGTGGCTCGCGCCGGCGGGGGTTTTTTATGGTCGGTTGGTCTAAGGCGGATCCCGCTACGGCGCGAAGGCGTCAACTACGCCTACGGATACACCTACGACTACGACTACCAGGGCCGAAATTTTGGCTGACATAGCGGAAGTGTTTGTTGCGTCGCGTTTCATTGCGGAATTAAACCTCAAGAATTCATTCGGTAATTTTTCTGGCTTGATGCTAACGCCGCCCGCCTTGCTTGTCAAGGCGGTATTCGTCCGGCCTTTTGTAAACCTGCATGGGCTTCAAAAAAATACCGATCAAAATAGGCCTTGTCGACGGCCAAAAAAAGGCGAACCCGCCAAGGGATTCGCCTTTTCTTGAATCATCCCATCGTGCCGTTCACTTCCCGGTCAGTATCTTTTTCCTTAGATGACAAGTAGGCAAGACACGCCAGCAATAAAAGTATCACGCACACTCGAGAAATATGTTTCGACTCTAATTGCTTAATGGACTCGGCCTTGAACAACGATCTCTGCCGAGGTTTCAAAAATCATGCTGTGCTTCTTATATTCTCCGTTGATTCTCCGCAAGGAGTCTCAACAGGCTTTTTATGGATATCCCCCTCCTAAAAGACCCTCTACATCATCGCGAATAAAGTGGTCGGCCGCTATAAAAAAATCAGGGGATTACAGCGGGCACTCGGAACAGGCCTATTTTCACAACAATTGGGACTTCAGGTTCGAGCATGCCACAGGGATAGTTAATTTCCAAAATCTCAGAGCCTTAAGAGAACAATCGCGTCTCGGTACCCTCCTCAGGTTCTAGCCGTAAAAAATTTGAAAACCGCACGTTCATAGATTTTACAGAGAAAAACGGCAGACTCCCTTGCGAGGCCCAAATCTCTGAGACGACAGTAAACATGCAAAGGGTTCATGTGATGTTTAATGGTGTTCTTCCAGAAAAAATACACGTTTTAAAAATCCAGAGTTAGGCTGATAGTTGACAGATTGACATAACGGCTGAAGTATCGCTAAGGTTAGGTTATTGGTTACAAATTTTACCTGTTCGTCCTCTCGGGTTGTGTTGTTGGTTGCCCTTTATACGCCCTTTTGCCGATATATGGAGAGAGCTTACGGCCTTTTTTCGACCTGAACTCTCGTTACTCAGATTCCGTTCATATGCCCCATTTTATTGTTGGGGGCACGGGTTAGAAGGGGGATGTTGATAAGCATTATGGCAGATCTTATCGCAATGTCCATAAGGGCTGCGGCCCATTTTTATGGGTATTTTTCCCCGCAAACCGGGGAGTTTTCCCGGGGCAAACCCCAACGAAAAACAGAGGGACGTCCGGATGCCCCTTGTCTTGACTTGCCGCTTTTCGAGTTTATTGATATGACTGAGAGTAATGAAAAAATCCCGGGACATCGTACATTCCCGTCCCCAAGTGCGCGGGAGATGACGCGGACTTTTCAGCTAAAAACAAATGGCAGCGCCCGAGGATTCAACAAGAAGGTAAAAGATGAAATCACTCACCATCCTGCTGATCATGACCGTCTCGATCCTGAACGTTTTTCTCAATCTCTCACTCAAGAAGACCGCCGGCGCAGGGGAGGGTCTCTATGAATCCATCATGTCCGGTGGTTTTGTCGTGTGTCTCTTGATCGGGCTTCTTTCTTTTTCCGGCCTTTTCGCCCTCTATTCCACCGGAATCACCCTTTCCCGGGGCATTCTGCTGATGGGGGCGATCTCCATCCTGGGTGGGAGTCTTTACGGGGTATTCCTTCATGGTGAAAAACTGCACGTCAGTGAGTGGATGATTTTTTGTCTCCTGGCCGTACTGCTCACCTATCGATGGCTCTTTAAATCCTGAAAACAATGAGAAACGCCCATGAACGTGATCAGCAGATGGTTTAAACAACATTTATCCGACCCCCAGGTGGTCATTCTGTCCGTTATGCTCATCGTCGGTTTTCTGGGGGTCCTCATGTTGGGGCACATGCTTGCCCCGGTCCTGGCCAGTGCCGTCCTCGCCTATCTTCTCGAGGGTCTGGTCGGGTACCTTGAACGGCACAGGATACCCCGGCTCTTGGCCGTCATGATTGTCTTTCTGATCTTTACGGCCTTCCTGCTTTTTCTCCTGTTTGGTTTGCTCCCTTTGATTTGGCAGCAGATTCGCCAATTGGTTCATCAATTGCCATCCATGATCTCCTGGGTCCAACAGGAGCTCCTGCGACTGCCCGACCGGTTTCCGGACTTTATTTCCGAAAAACAAGTCCTGGAACTGATTAGCGCACTGCGATCTGAACTCACCTTTTTCGGCCAGCGAATCCTGTCCATGTCCGTGTCCTCGGTGCGCAGTATTTTCACCATAATGGTATACTTCTTTCTCATGCCCCTCCTCATCTTCTTCTTCCTTAAAGACAAAAAACGCATTTTAGACTGGGTCGCGGGTTTCCTCCCGAAAGAACGGGGTATGGTGACGGAGGTATGGCATGAGGTGGACAGGCAGATCGGAAACTATGTGCGGGGCAAATGCTGGGAAATTCTGATCGTGTGGGCCTCCAGTTTTTTGACCTTCACCTTCCTGGATCTCCAATACGCCATGCTGATAAGCCTTTTTGTCGGATTATCCGTTCTCATCCCCTATTTTGGGGCCATTTTTATGATCTTGCCCGTGGCTTCCATTGGTTTTTTTCAATGGGGATGGAGCGCCCCTTTTGCTTACGTGGTGGTGGCGTACACGGTCATTCAGATTTTAGACGGAAACATACTGGTCGCCCTTCTCTTTTCGGAGGCCGTCAACCTGCACCCCGTGGCCATCATTGTGGCGGTGCTGGTATTCGGCGGCACAATGGGTTTTTGGGGTGTGTTCTTTGCCATTCCTCTGGCGACCCTTGTCCAGGCCGTTATCAAGGCCTGGTCCAGAAACCGGAAGATGAAAAAAATCGAGGCCGAGGCCCAAGACCCCCGAGGGCAGGAGGCCTGAACACAAAAAACGGAATCGGAACATGTCCAGCCAAAAATATCCTTCCCTCAGAGATGCCTCCAAGGCCCAGCAGGTCCATATGGTGCAGGATATCTTCGCCACCATCACCTCAAAGTACGATGTGCTCAATCACCTGCTCAGCCTGAGACGCGATGTTGCATGGCGACGCTTTTGCGTAAAGCGGATGTCCTTTTTTAGGACAAACCGGTTCTTGGACGTCGCCACGGGCACCGGCGACCTGGCCATTGAGGCGGCCTTGAGATACCCTCAGATCCATGTCACGGGATTGGACTTTGTTCGGGAGATGCTGGTTCAAGGTGAGAAAAAAGTGACGGGTCGGCGTCTGACCGATCGCATAACCTTTCTGAGGGGAGATGCCTTATCTTTGCCTTTCTCCGATAATTTTTTTGATACCGCCGCCATTGCCTTCGGCATTCGAAATATCCCTGAAAGGGTTCAAGCGCTTAAAGAAATGGCGCGGGTCGTCACTCCCGGAGGGCGGGTGATGGTGCTGGAGTTCAATTTTCCAAAGACTCCGCTCCTTCGACCCCTCTACGCTTTATACCTCAATGTCATCCTGCCGCTCCTGGCCCGAACCCTTTCCCCAAATCCCGAAGCCTACGCCTACCTTGCAGATTCGGTCATGGGCTTCCCTCCGCCGGAGGCCTTCAAGGCCCTGATGGCCCGGGCCGGTCTCATAAATATGGAGGTCTATCGCCTGACAATGGGCATTACCTGTCTCTATATTGGATCAATCCCGACCGCCCCGGAATCTTAATGGTCAAAGGCCTCCTGAAGGCACATTAACCGCACTGGGTGTACCCGCAAAAATGACAGGTCATGCAGCCCTCTTCGAAGCTGACGGTTTGACCGCATTCGGGACACGTCGTCCCGAGGAGACTGTTTTCCCGCTTGCCGTGCCTTTCCGTCTTGCCGTTGAGATACCTCCTCTGAAGGACCCGGCTGATCGCATCGGGAATGGACAGAACCATACCGTCTTTTTGAAACACCGGGTACTCACCGCAGATCCCCTTGAGCTGGCCCACGATCTTCTCCACCGGTACATCCGAACGAAGGGCCAGTGAAACAAGGCGCCCGATGGCCTCCGTCTTGGCCATGGTGGATTTGCCCGATTTACCGATGGTGGCGAAGACTTCGAAGGGATTGCCGCCCAGTTCCGTAATGGTCACATAGAGGTTGCCCATGCCGGTCGTGATTTTTGTGGTGAAGCCTTCCAGGGTTTCCGGGCGTTCCTTGACATCCTTCATGGCCGTTACGCCTTTTTCGGGCTGCTTGTCAACACTCAGCACCTGGTTGTCTTTGCTGCCGTCCCGGTAGATCGTGACCCCTTTGCACCCCAGCCGGTAGGCCAGGTCATAGACTTTCAGGACATCCTCGGAGGTGGCGTCGCGAGGCAAATTGACGGTCTTTGACACGGCATTGTCCGTATATTTCTGAAAGGCCGCCTGCATCTTGACATGCCATTCCGGCGTGACATCATGCGCGGTAACAAAAACGGCCTTCACCTCGCTTGGAAGGCCATCCATGTGTCGAATGCTGCCTTCCCGGGCCACCGCCTCCATAAGTTCCTGAGAATAAAAGCCTTGTTCCTTGGCCACCCTTTCAAAGTAGGGGTTGGTTTCCGGCAGCTCGTCACCATCCATGACATGCCTGATAAAGCTCAAGGCAAAGAGCGGCTCGATCCCGCTGGAGCATTCGGCAATAATGCTCAGGGTGCCGGTGGGCGCGATGGTCGTTGTGGTAGCGTTCCGAAACCGTCGGCTGTCATCGTCCAGGTAGATGCTCTTATCAAAATTCGGAAACACCCCTCGCTCCAAGGCCAGGCCCCTTGAAGCTTCATGGGATTGTTCTTGAATAAAGGCCATGACCTTTTCCGCCGTCTCGAGGGCCTTCTCCGTATCGTATGGAATCATGAGTTGAAAAAGCATGTCGGCAAAACCCATGACCCCGAGACCGATTTTTCGGTTTCCTCGAGCCATGCGCTCTATGTCGGGCAGGGGGTACAGGGACACGTCCACGACATCGTCCAGGAATCGAACGGCGAGACGCACGGTGTCCCCCAGGCCCTTGAAATCAATGGCCGGTCTGCCATCCCTCTCTGTCACGAATTTCGAAAGGTTAATCGATCCGAGATTGCAGGCCTCCATGGGAAGCAGGGGTTGCTCCCCGCAGGGATTGGTGCTCTCAATGGCTCCGAGATCCGGTGTAGGGTTGTCCCGGTTGATCCTGTCCAGAAAAATGACGCCCGGGTCACCGTTCTCCCAGGCATGGTGCACAAGGCTTTGATAGACCTCCGACGCCTTGAGTTCACCCTTTTTCCTCTTGTCCCTCGGATCAACGAGATCGTAATGACCAGACTTCTCCAAGGCTTCCATAAAGGAATCGGTCAGGGCTACGGAGATATTAAAATTGTTGAGCTCCCTGTTCATCTTCTTGCATGCGATGAATTCCATGATATCCGGGTGATCCACCCGCAAAATGGCCATATTGGCCCCTCGCCTGGTCCCTCCTTGTTTGACCTGTTCGGTGGCGGTGTTAAAAATCTTCATGAAGGAGACGGGCCCCGAGGCGATACCTCCCGTGGTTCCCACCTCGCTGTTCTTCGGGCGAAGGCGGGAGAAGGAAAAACCCGTCCCTCCCCCGGATTTGTGTATCATGGCGGCATTTTTCAGGGCATCAAAAATACCTTCCATGCTGTCTTCAACAGGTAACACAAAACAGGCGGCAAGTTGTCCGAGGGTCCGACCCGCATTCATCAGGGTCGGAGAGTTGGGGAGAAACTTGCGCTCCGTCATCATACTATAGAAACGACCCTGGATCTCCTTTGCATTCTCCTCGCCTCCATAGGCCTTCTCCGCCCCGGCAACATACCCTGCAACCCGGTCGAACATTTGTTCCGGTGTCTCCAGAAGACGCCCATCGGCATCTTTTTTCAGGTAACGCCTTTCCAGGACCGTCTGAGCATTCATCGAGAGAACGAGCGCTTCTTTTTTCAGGAAGGCCACACTATGCAGCTTGACGGGTTTGGTCTTGGTCAGACCATATTCTTTGAGCTTGTCTTCTATGATCTTTTCCAGGAGCGGAATGGTAATCACCTGCAGTTCTCTTTTTCTGATTTCCTCCCGCAGCGATCGATTTATGCTCATGGCCTGATCATTGTTCAGAAGGTTCTCTTTGGCCAGGAGATCGGAAAAGACATGGTCGTCCCACCTGTAATCGGCGAGATCGAATGTCTCATCTTCCCTGGTCCTTCGATTGGTCATCTGAGCCATCAATAAACCCTCCTGAAATAGCTTCACAAAAAAATTCGTAATGGTTTAGCCTTTTAAAAGGCATTCGGAAATCAAGCACATGGGGTGATCATGGGAAAAGATCATCGGGAATGCTCCCGTCTAGAATGCACTGAGACGCCCCTGCCGAACCCTCGGGGTGTCACGAGGCACAAATGTCAGCCCCCCTTGATCTACATGTCATAACATATAGATAATTTTTAATATTAGAGCACTATATATGGTAGGTCAATCGAAAATTAGATATTCTGAAAATCTTCAGTATGACGAAGGTGTTAACCCACGAATCCCATCGAAACGGAACGCGCAGGGGGACATTTCTATTTGATATTTTCAAGCCCCATGATATAAAAAAAATTTGTGTTTTGCCTGTTGCGTGTGCAGCCTCAGGGGGAAAAAGACCTTTTAGACATCAGCCGCAACGGCATTCAATGAATCATAAGGAGACAAACATGAGCGCATATCGGGTGACCTTTCTGCCCGACGAAAAATTTATCGAAGTGGAAGAAGGCACCACCATCGCTGAAGCGGCGCAGAGGGCCGGCATCTTCATCAACAATCTGTGTGGCGGAGAAGGCGTCTGTGGTGAATGCCGTGTACAAATCAAGAGTGGGGAAGCCCTGAGCCCGGATAATGCTTCGGCATTTTTCACGGAAAAAGAAACGGCCCAGGGTTTTGTCCTGGCCTGCCAGACAGAAGTCCATGACCACCTGGAAGTGGAAATTCCACCTGAGTCCAGGCTGGACGAAGAACAGATTATGACCGGCGAGGGATCGAAAGGAGAGGACGAAAAATCTGCGGACACCGCGCTTTCCTTCTTTCCCATGAAGCCCCTGGTGAGAAAAATCTTTCTTGAGCTGCCGCCTCCCACCATCGAAGACAACATCACGGATATCGAACGGATATCCCGGGAACTGAGGCGAAAACTCGGTTGGCATTCCTATGACATTTCATTAGACTGCCTTCAGCATCTTTCCGACAAACTTCGGGACTGCGAATGGCGGGTGACGGCCACGGTCGTCAAGAATGGGGACCACTACCGCATTCAGAAAATCGAACCCTTTGATACCTCGAGCAAAAATTACGGGCTTGCCGTGGATGTCGGCACCACCACGGTGGTCGCCCAGTTGGTGGACCTGCGGACAGGCAAAGTCCTCGGCGTCGACGGAACCCATAATATGCAGTCCCGGTACGGAGAAGATGTCATCTCACGCATGATCTATGCCTGCAAAAAAGACGGCCTCCAGCCATTGACCGAAGCGGTGGCGCAAGACATCAATCAACTAATCGAGAATCTCACACGCAGCCACGACCTCTCGCCTGAAGACATCCACGCCATTGTAACGGCCGGCAACACGACGATGAGCCATTTTCTGCTGGGGCTCACACCCTGCTCCATCAGACTGGAGCCCTATGTCCCCACTGCGGACATCTACCCCCAGGTCCTGGCAAGCGATGTCGGTATCCACATCAACCCCCGTGGAATCCTGGAAACCCTTCCCAGTGTGGCCTCCTATGTGGGGGGAGACATCGTTTCCGGGGTCATGTCCTGCGGCATTGCGGATTCTCCCGCGGTCCGGGGCTTGATCGATATCGGAACCAACGGCGAAATCGCCATAGGCAACAATGAATGGTTGGTCTGCTGCTCCGCTTCAGCCGGTCCCTCCTTCGAGGGTGGCGGCACCCGTTGCGGGATGCGGGCAACCAGAGGCGCCATTGAAAAGATAGAGATCAGCGACGGCCGGGTAAGTTATCAGACCATCGGGGGGGGCCGACCCAGAGGGATATGTGGGTCCGGACTGATTGATTGTATCTATGAACTGGTCAGGAACAGGATCATCGGGGCGGAGGGAAAATTCAACCGTGGCCTCAAAGACCCCAGATTGGCCATTGAGAACGATATTCCTCAATACGTGATCGCCCGGCCCGAGGAAACAGAGACCGGAGAACCCATTGTATGCACCGAGTCTGATATCGATAACCTGATCAAATCCAAGGGTTCCGTTTTTGCGGCCATTAAATCCCTGGTGGACTATATCGGCCTGTCCCTTGATCAGCTCGAGACTTTCTATGTAGCGGGTGGCTTCGGCAATTATCTCAACATCCCCAAGGCCATTGCGATTGGTCTCCTGCCGGACATTCCACAGGAAAAAATCCGATTTATCGGAAACAGCTCTCTGACCGGGGCCCGCATGGCCCTCGTCTCCGAGGCGGCCTTTGACAAGTGCCTGGGGATTTCCCGGTCCATGACCAATATTGAGCTTACCAACTACCAACCCTATATGGATGAATACATTGCCGCGCTCTTTCTCCCCCACACGGATCGCAAACTCTTTCCTTCCGTGGACTACTGAACCCGCTGCATGACATCCATGACGGGGTTTGGCGAAGTCGCAAACTCAGCCTCGGGCAACGGTTTTGTCGCGTCAGATCGATGGACGGATTCACCAGGCATGGGCCTGTTTTCAAAAACGAAAAGCCGCTGCCCGGGAATCCGCACAAGATCATTGCCTGGGCGGGGGATACCGGAAGGGAACCGACGCCAGTATCCATTCGAGCACTATTCCGATATCAAAGGGAGGATGTTTCCGCTCTTGATGTCCACCAACCCCTGTTCGCAGATCCTAAAAAACGGAATGGCCGCGCCCGTGAGCGTGACCAGGGTTCGGAGGGGATCGGCAAAACGAACGCCCCATTCTTCCAGGGTCTTTGTCAGCAATTCGAAACGCTCCGCAAGCGAGTGCATGGGCAGATCGGACATGAGGCCAAGGATCGGCAAGGGGATCTCCACGAGGACCCGACCTTCGGAAAAAAGAACAACGCCGCCCTGCAACTCATAGATTCGGTTGACCGCACCCGCCATATCGCCATCCTTTTCGCCCACCACAATGATATTGGACGTATCCCATGCCGAACTGCAGGCCAGGGCGCCCCGTTTCAGGTGAAAGCCCCGAATGAGGCCCACGCAGGTCTTTCCGGGTGTAAACCGTCGGTCGATGGCCGCCACTTTCAAGATATCCCTCTCAGGGTCCGGCCTGATTTCTCCATCCAGGACGGGAAGGGCGGCCTGAAATTCCCTGGTGACAAGAGCCGAGACCTGATCGATGATTCTCACCGTTGCCGGTGATGCCGTCTTTTCCGCTTTGATAACAAAGTCCGAGGCCTTGAGTCGTCTTTTGAAGGAGACACTGTTCATGCTCTCGGGGGTAAAATCGTGCTTTCTTGGAAACTGAAGCAGTTTTTCGTCCTGAGCAAGGATCTTTCCCCCGCCGATGACAATTTCCGGCCTGGGGTTTCGAAGGTCCGGAATGATGAGCACGTCCGCATATCTTCCCGGCGCCAGGCCGCCGACAATCCCGTCCAGTTGAAAATACTCCGCCGCGTTGAGGGTGGCCATTTGGACGGCGTTGATCGGATCAAAACCGCAATCGATTGCCTTTTGGACGACATATTCCATATAGCCCTTATTGAGCAGATCGCTCGAGCTCACGCCGTCCGTGACCAGGATGAGTCTTCTCAGATCAATGCAGGCATCTTTGAGTCCGGCCAGCTTGTCAAGATCTCGTCTGATACTGCCTTCTCTGATCATCACATACAGTCCCAGGCGTAAGCGCTCCAAGGCCTCTTCCCAGGCAATCGGTTCATGGCAGGAAGAGATGCCCGAGGCGACATAGGACGTCAAGGCCCGTCCTTTTGCCCCGGCTGAATGCCCTTCCAGCTTTTTCCCGGCAAGGAGGGTCTCCAGGAAATTGGGCAGGAAAATATCAGGCTCCCTCAGAACCGACTGCCAGTAGGATTCCCCGAGCCCGATCACGTCGTCTCTTGCGAGCAGGCTTTTCAGCGTTTCAATTGGAACACCCTGCGCCACCGGGCTCGTGGAGGCCATGGCCGGGGCGGTGGCAAAGACCTTGACAGGTTGGTCCTTCAAGGCGTTCAAAAAATCGATGACCCCCTCATAGCCGGCTACGGGAAACGGTTCAACGGATTCCGTGATAATCGTCGTGGTGCCGCTTGCCATGGCGTACTTCAAAAACTCGACAGGGCTGTAGAGACCGTCTGAGAGATGGGTATGTCCGTCGATAAAACCCGGGATCAGGGTCTTTCCCCCGGCATCGAGGACTCGCGTGTCGAGGCCTATGCCGTCCGCCGGGTCATCCCCCACATACGCGATCCAGGCCCCTTTTACCAGAATTGAACAGCCCGGCATCAACTCTCCGGTATAGACATTGAGCAGGGTCCCATTGACGATGGCCAGATCGGCCTTCTTGCTTCCGAGGCCGACCTGCATCACTTCCTTGGTCTTCTCCACGCCTTCAATAGACAACAGACTATGCCTTCTCACGTCACGCTTCTCCTTCCTATAACGATTGATATAATCGCATGAATGTAAACTTTTGCAGAGGTCGCGGCTTGCATCTTACCCGGCGGCTTGTGGTTTTCAGCCGGTGTTGAAAGTGGAGATCACGAGGCAGGCCCTGCTCCCTTACCGGTCATTTCAAGCACCCATACCGGCCATTTATGCCCCGGGCCGAGGTGCAGTTTGCCGGGGAGTTTACCAGAAGAGTTACCCTCTTGCCAAACTGTTATGCCCACAAAGTCACTTTTCTGCATCGATTATCATGTATTCGCTCTTAAAAACCGGGTCTTACTGGACGGAATTTTTTACTTGGACCCTATTGGATGGATTGGCCGGTTTGTAAAAATGCCGCAGATGAGATATGAATATATGCGATCCGGTAATACGTCTTTCAACGCAGACTATAGATCCGCTCACTGCCCGGATTGAAAGAAAAAATGACAGGAAATCAATATGTCAGGACCCATGAAGATAGACAAAATCATCGACGATTTTGTGGCAGAACTCCGCCCCCTGCGTTTCGGGCCGCCCGTGACCCATGTCTACAATCCCCTTGAATACGCGGGCACGGCCTACAAGCAGTATGTCATGAGATACGGGAACTCCCGGAAAGAGGCGGTTTTTCTCGGAATGAACCCCGGACCGTGGGGCATGGCACAGACGGGCATTCCCTTTGGGGAAATCACGGCCGTCAAAGAGTGGCTGGGCATAGAGGCCCCTGTAGGCATGCCCCCGAATAGGCACCCCAAACGACCTGTCGAGGGTTTCGCGTGCAGGCGAAGCGAGGTCAGCGGAAGACGGTTGTGGGGGTGGGCCGGCAAGACCTTTGGAACGCCTGAAAAATTTTTTTCCCGTTTTTTTGTGATCAATTACTGCCCGTTGCTCTTTATCGAAGACAGCGGCCGAAACCGGACTCCAAACACCCTTCGGGCGGCTGAAAGGCGGCCCCTGATCGAGATCTGTGACCGGGCCCTTCAAAGGACCATAGAGGAAATGAATCCCGGTTCCGTGGTGGGTGTAGGGCGGTTCGCGGAAGAACGGGCCCGTGAGGCCTTGAAAAAAACGGGCGTGCCGGTTGGCGGAATCACCCATCCCAGCCCGGCCAATCCCAGGGCCAACAGGGGGTGGGAGGCCCTGGTGGTAAAAGAACTCTCCGCCATGGGCATCGCGCTTTGATCCGGGATAGGAACATAAACTGACAGAAGAGGTGAGATCATGGAGAAAAAAATCGAGGTGTCTTTCCCGGATGGCATGAAGGTAAATGCCCAGGTCGAGGGGATGATTGTCAAAACAGATCAGGCCGTCAAGAGTGGGGGCGATGGTTCGGCGCCGGAACCCTTCCAACTTTTCCTGGTCTCGATCGCCACATGTGCGGGTGTCTATGCACTGGATTTCTGCAATGCGCGTCAGATCCCCGCGCAGGACATGACCCTGATCATGCACTGTGATTTTGATCCGGCCGCCGTTCGATGCCGAAAGGTGCGTCTTGACTTGAAATTGCCTCAGGGATTTCCGGAGAAATACAGAAAGGCCATCATTCGAGTCATGGATTTATGCTCAGTAAAGAAAAATATTCTGGACCCTCCGGAATTCGAGCTCACCACACACGAAACCGCTTGATTCAAGAAAAAACAGGCTCTTATGAAAGAAATACGAACAGCCTGCCCTCGGGATTGCTATGACAGCTGCGGCCTCATGGTCCGTATCGACGATTCGGGCACAGTCCTGTCCGTCAGGGGAGATCCGGATCACCCCATCACACGGGGACTGACCTGCCCCCGGGCCGCAAGGGATCATGAAAGGATCTATAAAAACCGTGTAGAAACCCCCTTTCTTCGCGAAGGGCACACCTTTCGGCGGATTGCCTGGAAGCAGGCCCTGGACATTCTATCGGAACGGATCGGACAGGTGCTTGAGACTCAGGGTCCGAAGGCCCTCCTTTATCTGGCCTACGCCGGCAACATGGGCCTGCTCACGGAGTTCTATCCTCAGAGGCTGTGGCATGCCCTCGGCGCGACGCAGACGGACTATGCCCTGTGCAGCGAATCCGGGCACAGGGGGCTTTCCCTTCACTACGGGCACTCCTACGGCGTCATGCCCGAGGACCTTCCCTCCATGGACCTCATCGTTTTCTGGGGATTCAACGCGGCCGTAAGCGCCCCACACATCTGGGCCCTGGCCCGGCAGACCGCCCAAAGGCGTGGCACAAAAATCGCGGTCATCGACCCCATCAGGACCAAAACCGCCGAAAAGGCTGATCTTTGGATTCGACCGAAGCCCGGGAGCGATGTGGCCCTCGCCTATGGCATCATGCATCATCTCATCCGCAGGGGCGCGGTGGATCCGGCCTATATTCAAACATGGACCCAAGGGTTTGAGGCCCTGAAACAGGAGGCCGACAACTGGCCCCCGGAAAGAGTCGAGGGTGCCGCCGGGGTGACCCGCAAACAGATCGAGGACCTGGCAGAGGCCTACGACAAGAGAAGGCCGAGCGCCACCATGATCGGCATCGGGCTGCAGAAATGCGACGAAGGCGCGGATCAGGTCAGGGCCGTGTCACTGGTTCCGGCCCTGTTGGGCAGGCATCGGGGATTCTTCTACGGAAACGGCGAGGCCTTCAATGTCCGCAATGCCATACTGAAGGGCAGGGAGGGGTCGAAGAACGGCACAAAGATCGTCAGCCAGGTGGCCCTGGCCGACCTTGTAAGCCGGGGCGCATTCAAGCTCGTCTATGTTTGCGGCATGAACCCGGCCCTGACCCTCCCCAACCAGAGGGCCTTCAGGGAAGGAATATCAAAGAAAGACGTCTTCACGACTGTCCACGATACCCACTGGTCAAAGACCGCCCGGATGGCCGACCTCATCCTTCCCGCACCGACCTTTCTCGAAAAAGACGATGTGGTCATTCCCTGGGGTCACGGATATGCCCGGCTGGCCGCAAGGGCCCTGGCGCCGGTCACGGACGCGCGGACCGAGACCCGGGTCATGCAGGAACTCGCAAGGCTCCTGAATCTGAAAGACGAGGGGCTTTTTGAAGATCCGTGGCAAGCGGTCAGGTCGGCCCTCAAGGATGCTCTCGAAGAAGACGACCTCGAGGCCCTGCTCGCGGGAGAGACGGTCCGGCTTCGAAGAAAACCGGCCGATTTTTACTCGACACCCTCGGGAAAGGTCGAATTTTATGCCTCCCAAGCGGAAAAACTGGGTCTGAATCCCCTCCCGGCGCAAAGGCCTCCAGATGTCGGGGAAGGGGAATTCGTCTATCTGGCAGGTGCCCTGTCCCGATACACCCACACCCAGTTTCAGGAAGTCTGCGGCCCGATTCCGGCGCAGGTGCATCTCAACCCCCGGGATGCCGAGAAACAAAAGATCACAAGCGGAGAAAGAGTCACCCTTTCAAACGAGAGGGGTGAAGTGAAAATGGAGGCAATTATTTCCCGGAGGGTACCGGCTGGCGTCCTGTGGTCGCCCAGGCAGTTCGAGGATTCGGAGGGAAATCCCCAAAATGCCCTTACGAGCAGCCGGCCTCAAAGGATCGGCGCCGGCCCCACCTTTAATTCCACTCGAGTTCGCCTTTCCAAAGAGTGATGAACCCGTAAAAAGTCGAAAATCACGTCACTCCCGCGAAAGCGGGAGTCCACAACGCCTTGAAAAGACTGGATTCCCGCCTTCGCGGGAATGACGAAAACAAGGACTCGGCGACTTTTTACGAGGCCGTCAAAGAGTGACCGTCTCACAAAAAGGTGTTTGTGAATTTTTCCCAAGACCGTCGAATCTCCGGGCTGTTGCCTGAAGCCGTTTAAAGATTCCGCAAAACAAGAGGGTTGCCCCATGCCGCAGCCTATACATTCGAGTCCCCTTTCAACCCCGGTTTCACGGGATCCGGGGCGCGTGAAAGGCCCATTTTCTGCAGGCCGAATACCCCTGCAAAAAGGACCAGGCCCGCGGCGTTCCATAAGAGCCCGGGGACGAAAAGGCCGGCTGCCGCAAGGAGAAGCGCAATACGTTCAATGGGATGGACGCCCTTCAACAGAAAGCCGTCCCAACAGGCGGCAAAGGCCAGGAGGCCGAAAAAAACGGAAAGGACCGTTTCGATAATATCCCCGGGGGAACTCTGCAGGAGAATCCCGGGCCTGTAATAGAACATGAAAGGCAAGATGTACAGGCCCTTGGCGAATTTGAAAGCCGTCAACATGGTCTTCATGGGATCGGATCTGGCGACCCCCGATGCCGTAATGGACGCGAGTCCCACAGGGGGCGTGATGGCCGAATCGATACTGAACCAGATCATGATCATGTGGGCGGCGAGCAACGAGAAGCCCATATCCGTAAGGGCGGGGCCTGCCGTAATGGCCAGCACGATGTAGGCCGGACCGGCCGGCAGCCCCATCCCGAGAACCAGCGAAATCAATCCGACAAACAGAATGGCCAAAAAAGCCATGCCGTGGGTCAGGTCGGAGAGAAGCCAGGACACCTTCAACCCGACTCCCGTGAGCCCCACCAGGGCGAGGATGATGCCGATACACGCAACGATACTCCCAATGCTCAGGGAGTGCTCACCCCCCAGCACGAGTCCCCGGTAGATGAGCCGGAAGTCGATGCGCCGCTTCATGATGGAATGGATGACGACAAGGGACACGATCCCCGCCAGGGCCGCCATGGCGGGCGAATAGCCCAGGGCCATGACCACAATGATCAGAACGAGGGAGATAAAAAAATGCCCGCCGGATTTCATGACTTCCATGATCGGTTCCGTCGCTCTGTTTTCTTCCATCCCGATCCCCTGCCGCTTTGCCTCAAAATGGATGAACGCGCCGACAGTGAGGAAATACAGGATGATCGGGGTCGTCGAGACCGCTACGATGGTCAGGTAAGGGATCTGCGTGAACTCGACCATAATAAAGGCAACCGCGCCCATGATGGGGGGCATGATTTGACCTCCCGTGGAGGCTGCCGCCTCAATAGCCGCGGCCACATGGGGTTTGTACCCCACACGCATCATCATGGGAATGGTGAAGACGCCCGTGGATGAGACATTGGCGATGGCGCTGCCGGAAATAGAACCCATGAGGGCGCTGCCTACCACCGCTGCCTTCGCGGGTCCGCCAACCGTCCGCCTCGTGAGAGAAAAAGACAGCTTCATAAAGAAATCGCCCGCACCGGTAATCTCCAGAAAGGCGCCCATAATGATAAAAGGGACGACATAAAGGGTCATGAATTTGGTGGCCATGCCGTAATACCCTTCCAGGCCGCAATAGACCTGGCTGACGATCGTCCCCACGTCAAAACCGGGGTGCCCAAAATTTCCCGGCACGAGATTACCGAACCAGGCATAGACAATCGTACCGGCTGCCACAAGCGTCAGGGCCCATCCGATAACCCGCCTTCCGATATCCAGGCCGATCAGGATCATGACCATGCCGAAAAACAGATCCCAATGGTTCGGCACACTGAGACGCGCGAATCGATCATTGTAACCGACCATGATATACAAAGACCCCAGGATCACCAGAATGACGATCAGGGTATCGATAAAGGCCGTCACCCCGGACCTCCGCCGGTTGAAAGGGTAAACAACGGCGCCCAGCGCAAGGGTCAGCATGAGGTAGAGGGATCGCTTGATTACGATGTCGGCCATGACATCGACCGTCCAGTAGATCACAAGAATCGAAATGAGGGCCATCCCCAGATGGACGGCATGCCCCCTTATCCCCTTGAATTCCCGGTGAAGGACTTTTATTCCACCCGCCTTGTGGGACGCCTCGTGCGTTGGATTTTTCTTGTGATCCCTCAATGTCCCGTCAACCATGAACAATCCTCTCAGCCCTTACCCCTATGAACCCTGATCCACCCTCAAGGCACCATCTGCATCGGTGGAGTTGGGACAGACCCGTTCGACCCGAATCTTCCCCGGGAGAAAGCGAATGGGGAAGATTCGGTAAAATTTCAGTTATTTGAGAATCCCTGCTTCCTTGAAATACCTCTCCGCCCCGGGGTGAAACGGAATAGGTGCCCATTTGGCGGCATTTTCAAGCTTGATGCCCTTACCCGCGGGATGGACCTTACCCAGGTAGGCCAATCCTTCAGGACTGTAAATAGATTTGACCAGTTTGTAGATCAAATCATCGGGATGGTCCTCCCTGCATGCCCAGAGAGCGGCCATCCCCACGGTCTCGATATCCTCGTCGATCCCTTTGTAGGTCCCGGCCGGAATGGTCATGGGCAGATACTTGGGCATTTCCTTGACCAGTTTCTCTCGATAACCGGGGGCAAAGGTAATGATACGAATATCGTGGGTCAGGCTGAGTTCTGTCAGATTCGCGGTCGGAATGGCCGCGATCTCCATCGCTGCATCGATACGCCCCATCTTCAGGGCATCCACGGCGGCTTTTCCGGGCAGGAATACGATTTTCATGTCATTTTCCGGATCAAGGCCGTGAATCCTGATCCAGTCAAAAAACAACTTGTGCATGGATCCTCCCGGGGCACCTCCGCAAATGGTTTTCCCCTTCAGATCCAGGTAGGTCTTGATCCCACTTTTTTTCAGGGTATAGGGCTCGCCCCAGTTGGCGAAAAGGATCCCCATCCCGCGCATCTTTTCAAATTTCTTCTGATAGGGCTTCATGCCGTTAAAGGCCATGTGGGAATCCCCCGTGCTCACCAGGCCGATATCGGCCTTTCTCATATCCAGGCGGTTGATGTTCTCGTCCACTCCCCCGGAGGTGACCGCTGTGCAACGCACCCCGTCAATATTTTTTGAAATATACTCGGCCATGCCGCCTCCGATGGCGTAAAATCCGCCTCCCATGGAGCCCGTGGAGATGGAAAGCATGGTTGAGCCCGCCACGGCGGCAGCCGTGAGACAAAAAACGGCAAAAAGAACGACGAAACCAATAAAACTCTTTTTCATCATTTTCCCCTCCTCAACTGAAAACATTTTGACGGCTCCGTAAAACGTTCAACTGTGCCGTCCATTTCATGGTCTTTTTCCACAGACCCACAAGATTGTGACCTTTTCATGAACCTTAAATAATGCGGATAAACGTCCTTTCACCCCCTTTCTTCGGTTATCGCATCAAAAAAGGCCCCGGCACCCTGAATATCCTGATTTCAGGCATGATGAACCAATCAGCGGCGGATTCAGGGCCTACCAGGGCAAAAGGGCCCGTCTCTCCCGAAAGGGCGTCACATAGATCGCCTTCCGGGGGCATTCGATTTCACACAAAAAGCAACTTTGGCAGTCGCTCAAATAGGCAATCACGGCCTTTTTGCTCTTCGAGTGAAGCCGAATGACGTCCTGGGGGCAAATTTCTTCGCAACGGCCGCATCCATTACAGGTTTCCTGATCAATCCAACTGATCCCCATGATCTCTCCTTTTTTTACATGTGTTTCCCGGGATGATGTCCACCGACAAGGGGAGCGCGATACGCACTCCCTCAGGCCCGAAAGATTCTCCTTACGGCCTCGCACCCGTTGCCATGATGCCCCCTTATCGCCACCGCAACCCGGGGGTCCGCCGCCCTTCCATGACGCTAATCACGGGATGGGGATAGGTCGTCCTTTCCGGTTTCAGGGGATAGGTGTCCGTGGGAATATCTGCCGTTGAGACCCTGATCCGTTCGTTATCTTCCCGAAGGATGATCCATTTCAACCAGTCCGCATTATCGGTTTCCGGATAGTCCTCCCGCAGATGGGAACCGCGGCTTTCGGTCCTCATCAGGGCGGCCCTCAGAAACAGCTCCGCACACGTTACCATATGGGACGCCTCAATGACCATTCTCAGGTAGTGGGGATCATAGGCCTTCAGGTAAGGGATCACGTGCTCACGGATTTCCAGGAGCCGGTTCAGCGAGGACTTCAGTCTTGCTTGATGGCGAAAAACATAGATATCCATCGGGAACAACAATTCCTGGACCTTCAGGACAACATAATCGGGCTCGAAACCCTCCTTTCTTTTGAGAGGGAGGGCGAGTTCTTCCGAGAAGGCTCGAATCTCCTCCTGATCCGGATGCACTTCGCCGATCTCCCCGACATAGCGGGCCGCAGCCGTCCCGCTTCTCGCCCCCGATGTGGCGGCAAAGGGTATGGCATAGGCGCAAAACCCCTCAACGCCCGAGGCCGGGCCACAGGTGGCGTCCCCGGCGGCGTATAACCCCCTCCGGGCCGTCTCGCACCGGGTGTTGATCCTGAGCCCTCCTCCATAACCGACGTTTCCCATATTCACGCTGACCCATTCCACCCTTTCCCTGATCCGACCGTTTCGAATGTATCCGCCCCTTTCAAAGGCACGGTACATAATGGGCAGGGTCTTTTTGAAATAGGCAAGAATCCTGTCGTCGAAACGGCTGAAATCATAATAGATCGGGCCGTTTCCGAGTCGAACTTCGCAGGCCATGCCGGCAGACAGCCGATTCATGGCCGCATGATCCCCATATTCAGGATCATATTTTTTCATATAGGACTCACCCCTGGCGTTCACGAATCTCGCCCCGACACCCTGCAGCACATTCATGCCCGTGGTATCAAAATCCGCGCAGGAAAGATGATGGCAGCAAAATTCATAATTGGTCACCTCCGCCCCGGCGCGGAGCCCCATCACATGGGCATCTCCCGTCACCATTTTCTGGTAGGCGTAATGGGATTTAAACGCCTGGGCCCCGGCGGCCAGGATGACCGCTTTGGCCTTGAAGAGAAGATGTTTACCGGTCCGCAGGTCAAATCCGAGGGCTCCGGCAATGGATGCCCTGTCCGAAGCGTCGTGGACAAGATGCGTGACCATGGTCTTATCCACAATTTTCACGGAAAATTTGCGGACCGTTTTCCGAAGCACATCCATAAGAGCCGGACCTTCAAACATCATGGTCTTGATGGGTCGATCCTCTGAAGAACCCTGACCTTCGAGTCTGTCGAATCCGCCCCGGGGGTCCTTGAGGAAAGGCACGCCCCAGGCATCCAGTTCCAATGCCCTTTGATAGACCTCTTGCAGATGAATCCCGGTCCAGAGCTGGTCGTTCATGTAATAGCCCTCCTCGACCGCCTTGCTGAACCAGAGGTCATAATCGTCCTCTTCGGGGATGAAACATTTGAATGAACCGGCGGCAAACTTGGAGCAACCGCTTTTTCCCACATACCCCTTATCGACGAGGATAACGTCTTTCACGCCACCTTCCCGGGCCTTGATGGCGGCGAAACATCCCGCCGCCCCACCCCCGATGACCAGAATATCCGATTCGATCTGTTCCAATGATGCTCTCCTCTTGGCGTCACTTACATGTCGAAAAAGGCCGGACAGATCTCACTGATCCTTTCCTGACCCTTACCTTTCAGGGTGATACCGGCAGATGCCGACCGCCCGGTCCCCGATCGAGCGCCCCTCGTCGGGTAGGCCTTCAAAACAAGCGGTTCGGCTGTCCGAAGAGATCATGTTAAAGGGATATCGACTGCGTTAAAGAGGGGATGGGAAGCCCGGTTGCATCTATGCTGCATGTTTACTATATTGAAGCCTTGGGTTTGTTGTCTACGATTTCTTTTCCTCCAGGGATTTAAGGGCGTCACGAGAGTTCGGCTTTGATCTAAGCCCGGAGGGCATGGCTTGCTGCAGACCTATTGGGAAAATTGGGTTTCAAGTTAAAATAAACGCCAAGCAAGAACAGGGAGGAACCATGCAAAAGGGCATCAGAGACTGTGTGGAGCGTCTTGATTCGGCCGGTCTCCTTTTAACCGTGAACCGGGAAATTGATCCAAACCTTGAAATTCCGGCCCTGATGAAGGCCGCCGAGAGGGAGGGCAAGGCGGTCCTGTTCAATAAGACCAAAAAACCGGGATTTCGCCTGATCAATAACATCTTCGGCTCAAGGAAGATGGCCGCCCTCTTTTTTGAAACCGAACCTGAAAAGGTGGTACTGGAATGGATGGATCGAATCCGTCGTCCGCTTGAACCCCGGCGGGTTTCTTCAAGCCCGGCAAAGGAGGTCGTCAAGAAGGGCGATCAGGTCAATCTTGACGATCTTCCCCTGGTCACCCACTGCGGCAAAGATGGGGGACCGTTTATAACCGCAGGGATCGTGGCATCCAGGGACCCGGATACAGGAATTCGGAATGTCTCGATCAATCGCATGCAGTACAAGGGAAAAGACAGGCTCGGCATTCGCATGATGCCTCCCCAGCATTTGGGGCGCATTCAGCAGAGATGCGAGGAAAAAGGCAGGGCACTTGAAATCGCCGTAGCCATTGGAAACCATCCCTTCGATCTTCTGGCGGCGGCGACCACCCTTGCTTACGGCGTAGACGAATTCACAATCGCCGGCGACCTTCGCAGGGAACCTCCCGAAGTGGTTCAGTGTGAGACCGAGGATTTGGAGGTCCCCGCGACTGCGGAGATCATCCTGGAGGGGGAGGTCCTTCCCGGTGTCCGGGAGCCGGAGGGTCCCTTTGGCGATTTCATGCAGTATTATGTGCCGGTCATGGATAACCATGTGTTCAAAGTGAAAGCCGTCACCCACAGGGCAAACCCCGTTTATCAAACGATCCAGGCCAGCTCGCTGGAGGACACCCACCTTTTGGCCCTCTCTCGGGAGGCCCGGGTCTACGAAGCGGTTTCAAAGGCGGCCGACGTTCAGGCGGTGTCTCTGGTCCCGACGATCCTGGGCTGTGCCGTCTCCATAAAAAAACGGTTCGAGGGGGAGCCTAAAAATGTGGCCGCCGCCGCCTTCGGCGCTTACTCCTGGCTCAAATACTGCGTGGTGGTCGACCATGATGTCAATGTCTTTGATGTGAACGATGTCTGGTGGGCGATGATCACCCGAAGCAGACCGGATGAGGGCCTGCTCCTTATGAGAAACGCCCTCGGTTTTCCCCGTGATCCCTTCAAGATGCATCAATCAAAACTGGGAATTGATGCCACGGCGCCGCTCGACCGGTGGAAAGAGTTCGAGCGGAAGCGGGTTCCGGGCGCCGATGGAATCGACCTGAAGGACTTTCTCTAAAAGATATGGAAAAAAAATATACGACCTGTCATCTGTGCTCGGGAGGGCGCCCGATTGTCGTCCACACGGACAAGGGGAGGCTCGTGTCGGCAGAAAGACGGCCCGACAGCCCCCGTCAATTTAAATACTTCTGTCCGAAATTAAAGGCAGCCCGGGAGATCGTGTATTCTCCCGAGCGCATAAAGACCCCCCTGATCAAAGACGAAAGCAAGGGAAAACCATACTGGAAAGAGGCCTCCTGGGATGAGGCACTGGATTTCGTTTCCGAAAGATTCGAATTCATCCGGGCCCGATATGGCGCACAAGCCCTGTGCTGGGTGGCCGGACATGTGCCGGACTATGGGGCTCCATGGGATTACGCAAACCGGTTCATGAGCGTGTTCGGATCCCCCAATATCATCGGCAACGGATCGATTTGCCATGCAGCCCGGGAACTGGCCCACGTTTTGACCTACGGCGCCATGACCTCACCGGACTACGGGAACGCCAAGTGTATCCTGCTCTGGGGTAAAAACGACCGGGACTGCAATCCCGCAGGGTACAACCTGATCCTTGAAGCCAGAAAAAAGGGGGCAAAACTTATTGTCATAGACCCGGTAAAGACAAAACTGGCCACCCTTTCCGACATCTGGTTACAAATCAGGCCGGGCTGCGACGGACTGCTGGCCATGTCCATGCTCCATGTCTTGATTGCCGAAGGGCTCTATGACTCGGATTTTGCAGAGGAGTGGACGGTCGGATTCGAGGCCTTGAAACGGGCCGCCCGGGCCCACGCGCCCGAAAAGGTGGCATCTCGCATCTGGTTGAATCCGATGGAGATCAAACAGGCCGCGAGGCTCTACGCGGGAACCAAACCGGCCTGCATGATGGATGGAAACGGGCTGGATATGCACCTCGATGTTTCTCAAAACATGAGGGCAGTCTGCATCTTGAGGGCCTTGAGTGGCAACATCGACAAAAAGGGGGGAGATCTCATTCCAAAACCCCTTCCCGTGAGGGATATCAAACTTAAAGACCGCCTTCCTGCGGATGTCAAACCCATCAGCTTCAAATACCCCCTTTTCAATAAATACCACCCTGCCAGAGGGGATCACACCCTTGGGTCCGTGGTGGATGCCATCCTTGAAGAGCGCCCCTATCCGATCAAGGGCCTCGTCCTGCAGGGGACCAACCCCGTTGTGACCCTCGCCCATTCGTCCAGGGTCGCAGCGGCCCTCAAGAAGGTGCCGTTCACGGTTGTGATTGATCTTTTCATGACCAGGACCGCCAAACTTGCCCATGTGGTGCTTCCGACGACCACACCTTTCGAGACCACACAGTTCAACCTGCGCGGCATGTCATGCCACCATGTGACCTTTCAAGACCAGGCCATAGACTGGTACGAAGAATGCCGGCCTGACTGGAAAATCATTTTTGACCTGGCGAGAAAAATGGGCTTCGAAAAGGACTTCCCATGGACCGGGGTCGAGGAGGCCATAGACTATCAGCTCGAACCGACCGGGATAACCGTTGAGGCCTTGAGAAAAAATCCGGGCGGGATCGTGTATGAAGAGACCCGCTACGAGAAGTACAGGGAGGAAGGATTTAACACCCCGACGGGCAAAATCGAGTTGACCTCGGAGCGCCTGAAGGACCTGGGTTATCCGCCCGTTCCCGTATTTGACGCCGGGATGGAAAACCACCTGACCTTCCATGAACGAAGTGCGGATTTCCCCTTCATCGGCATCAGCGGAGCAAGATCCAAACGATATATCCACTCGCAACACAGGAACATCCCTTCCCTTTTGAGACGTGAACCCGAACCCTTTGTGGATATCCATCCGAAAGACGCCGAGTCCTTAGGTCTTTGCGAGGGCGAAAGGGTGAGAATCGAGACGCCCAACGGCCGGATCAAAATGAGGGCAAGGGTCTCCGATATCGTGCACCCCGGCTCCCTGCGAATCGCCTGGGGTTGGGGGGAATGCAACGCCGACTACAACATCAACAACCTGACGGACGACTCGAAGCACGACCCCATGATCAGCACGACCTCGAACCGATGTTTCATGTGCCGGATCGTCCGGGAGAATGCCGCTTCTGCTAAGGCAGCCCCCAAGACCTTTGCCTAAATGGCATATCAAGCCTGAAATCTCATATCGGGCAATAAGTCGCTCAGATGGCAAAGCCTTTGAACTCTGACCCTGCCTTAGAGAGCAAAGGTCTCTATGTTGGGCTAAACGGGTCCTCCACCGGAGGTTAAAATCTTAGCTGCCAATAATAAAATATCAAAAACTATTTTATTTTTTGGTTCAGATGATTATCGTGTTCTTGGATTTCAAGAACGGCACGATGTGCGGAAAAGGGTTTGCTCTATGTTAAGTCCTGAGTCTTTGGCGATCACGTATGGATTGAGTTCGGCGGTGACCTGGGGGGCGGGTGATTTCAGTGGAGGCTTTGCGTCTAAACGCCATAATGTCTTTACGGTCATTCTCTTCTCGCAGATGATCGGCGGCGTCCTTCTAGTACTTCTTGCCCTTCTTTTTTCTGAAAGCCTACCCCGCCTTTACGATCTCATTCTCGGGGCCCTGGCCGGTATTTTCGGGTCATGCGGACTCGTTGCCCTCTACAGAGGGCTTGCTACCGGCCGGATGGGAATCGTGGCCCCCTTATCCGCGGTGGTCACGGCCATCATTCCGATGGGCTTCGCGTTCTTTTATGATGGGCTTCCGCAAAACGCACAGATGGTCGGATTTTTAATCGCGCTTCTTTCGGGGTGGTTCCTTTCATCCTCCGGCGGGGGAAAAAAAATACAGTTGCAGGAGGTGTGGTTACCCGTTGCCGCCGGTACCGGTTTTGGCCTATTTTTTGTGCTCATTGACCGAGTATGCGATCAAGCCCTCTTATGGCCGCTGGTCTCGGCCAGGCTGGGAGCCGTCGGCCTGTTGTTGACCATCTTTCTCCTTCTCCGCCCTAAAGTCGAGACTCCAACCAGGGGTCGGTTCCTCTTTATTGCCCTGGCAGGCCTCTTTGATGCGGGAGGAAATGCCTTTTTCGCAATGGCCACCCGACTGGGACGACTGGACACTTCGGCTGTTCTCTCGTCCTTGTATCCTGCCGCAACCGTACTTCTGGCCTGGCTCATTTTGAAAGAACGTTTGGCCCCGCGGCAGTGGTTAGGCCTCGTCTCAGCCCTCTCTGCTCTCATCCTTATCGCCTCCTAGACCCTGTTTAAACAGCGTTCAGGTTCTACGGTTCTGCCCCTACGCTGCCGATATCTGAAACCTCTTAGGCAATAAATCGTTCAAATGGTAAAGCCACTGACCTTTGACCCGGCCCAGAGTACCAGGGTTTCTATACCGGACTAAAACCGAAGGCACGCCCGCGATGCGCAGGACACGACCCCGACAAATAAGTTGACACAACGGACTAATTTATCTACATAGGTTGTTCTTTGTGAGAACGGAGTCTCAATTTAGGCGGACTCCCGGTGATAGCAGGGGCAACCATTCAGTTCGTAAAAAAGGATTCTATTCAATACGGAGGAAGATCCTATGGCAGAAAAAAAAGTGACAAAGAAAGCACCAACAAAAAAAACACCTCCCGCGCGGAAGATAACCGCGGTAAAGGCGCAGATGACCAAATCCGTCATCTTGGAAGAAATTGCGGAGCATACCGGGCTGAACAAAAAACAAGTGGCATCGGTTTTCGATGAACTGGGCATTCTGATCGAACGACACATCAAAAAACGGTCAGTCGGCAAATTTACCCTGCCGGGCCTCCTGAAAGCTGAGGTTAAACGCAAACCCGCAACCAAGGCCCGAAAGGGTATCAACCCCTTTACCGGGGAGGAGACGGTATTCAAGGCCAAACCGGCCCGCAATGTCGTCAAAATCCGCCCATTGAAAAAAATGAAAGACATGGTTGAATAATTGTCGGCAACCAGGGCGGCGTTCATTTTATAGATGACGCCAAGGTTGAGCCTTGGCGTCAAGGATTAACGTTTCAGGGGTACCGTAGAAGACCATCGGTCAGCAGGTGAGGTTTTCATCTCTAATACCGCTTCAGCTCTCCCCTTTCAAGCGCCTGCATGGCCTGCTGGCGCACCACAAAGTGTTTTTTCTTTCCCGTGGGCGTAAAAGGGAGTTGATCGGTAAACGTGACGTATCGAGGCCTCTTGAATTTGGCAAGTCCCGGGTGATTTGTCAGGAACTTGAAGAGGTCTTTTCCTGTCAGATCGCCTCCATTTTTGATCACATACGCCGCAAGAACTTCGCCCCTTGCCTTGTCCGGGACCCCGACGACAATACAGTTTTCCACCTTCGGGTGTTCCATGATGACGGACTCGATCTGGGCAGGGTGAATATTTTCGCCTTCTGAAATAATCATATCGTCCATGCGCCCGCGGATGGTAATGAACCCGTCCTGATCCCACGTCGCGATATCCTTCGTAAAGTACCAGCCCTTGTAGTAGTGTTTCCCGTCCTCTTCAGGTTTATTGTGGTACCGGTAGGGGGCCTTCAGGGTCTGGATGATCACCTCTCCTTCTTCGCTTCCGTCCGCAGCAACCATGTCGCCCGGTTCTGCGTGGGCCTTGTCTTCGTGAATCTTCACCACCCGGATTCGATCGTCCGTGCATGATCTTCCTGCCGTACCCGCCTTCCCCGGGAGTTCATAGGGCCTGAGAAAGCTGTTCCAGAATGTCTCGGTCGTTCCGTACCCGTTGAATATATTCGGTGTGAGGAGTTTATGGTTTTTGAGGCAGGCCTCTCTGCTCAGGGGGGCACCCATGGTTACGATCCCCTTCAGACTGCTAATGTCTCGCGGTTCCTTTGTCTGGGTATTGGCAAGGAATTCCAGATTGGCCGGTGCACCGATCAGAAAGGTGAGGCGGTATTTTTCAACGCTGTCGAGCACGGCCCGAGGCGTGAAAGCCTTCAAGGCCACGAGTTCCGCGCCGGCGTGCAGGCTGGGGCAGGGGCCACCGCTGTGCAGGCCGCCGGCATGAAACCACGGGGTCATATTCATGGTCTTGTCAAGGGGTGTCAAGGGGAAATGCATGAGGACATCGTAGCTCCGCACCAGGTTGTTTACGTTGTTCAAGGGAACCCCTTTAGGCTCGCCCGTGGTCCCGGAAGTGTAAAGCCTGACGATCTCATCGAACGGCCCCGTGTCCGAAGGAAAAAGATCCTTCTCTGATTTTCCATCAACGTAGTTCCCATAGAGAATGCTCCCCGCAAAGGGTTCTTCCCCTCCGACCATAATGAGCCGATCCGGTTTGTGCGTGGATAGCTGGATTGCCTTCTCGACACTCCCCCTGAGGTCTGCGTCGAAGATGTAGACCCTGGGTTCACTGTCTTCCAGGTGACGGGCGATTTCTCCCTCCGCCAGTCTGAAATTAATGGGAGAGAAGATCCCTTCCGCCTTCTGAATGCCTATCCAGCAGAACACATATTCTGCCGTATTAAAAAGAGAGCACATCACCACGTCATGCTTTTTCAGTCCATCCTCCGTCAGGGCGTGGGCGAGTTTGTTGCATTCCCTGTTCAGGTCCACATAAGACCATGTTCTCTTTCTCGTGGTACAGGTCAAGGCATTTCTGAGGGGATAATGCTCAACACTTCGCATGAATGCCTGAAGGTAAACGAAGTCGTTATTGAACATCTTCTCAAATTTTCTCATTTTTCCTACACTCCTTTCAGATGCAGCAGGTGATTCAATCAGAGGACCGCTCGTCGAATTGCTTGAAGATCAGAGAAGCATTCGCTCCTCCGAACCCGAAAGAATTAGATAGGATGATTTTCACATCCTTCTTCCTGGCATGGTTGGGGACGTAGTCCAAATCACATTGGGGATCACGGGCTTCATAGTTGATGGTAGGGGGTATGATCCCGTCCCGGATGGAAAGGACGGAAAAGATGGCCTCAACGGCACCCGTGGCCCCGATCATATGACCGATCATGGATTTGTTGGAGGTGATCGCCGTTTTTCCGCTGTGTTCCTTGAATACCGTCTTGACCGCCTGGGTCTCGGCGATATCGTTCAAAGGCGTTGAGGTGCCGTGTGCGTTGATGCAGTCGACAGCGGAAGGTTCGATTCCTGCATCCGCAAGGGCCGCCTGAATGCACCTTACGGGGCCGTCGGCCTCGGGATCGGGGGCAGTGATATGATAGGCGTCACAGGAAGAGCCGTACCCTATGACCTCCGCATAGATCTCCGCGTTCCGCTTCTTTGCGGCATGCAGTTCTTCCAGCAGAAGCACACCGGCCCCCTCGGAAGGAACAAACCCGTCACGATCCCGATCAAAAGGCCTTGAGGCCCTCTCGGGTTCATCATTCCTCGCTGAGGTGGCCTTCATGGAGGCATAACCATAAAACATCAACGGGGTAATGGAAGCCTCCGTGCCTCCGGCCAGCACCCTGTCCGCTTCGTTGTTTTGAATGAGTCTGTAGCCATAGCCCACGGCATCCGCTCCTGAGGCACAAGCGGCGTTGAGGGCCATGCTCGGGCCCTTTGCCCCCAGGCAGATGGCCACAAGGCCGGAGGCCATGCTGGGAAGCATGCCAGGGATAAAAAAAGGAGAGATCCTTTTCCCCCTGCCCTCTTTTATGAGCCCGAAGTTCTTCTCTATCGTCAAGAATCCCCCAAGGGCATTCCCGACGACAACCGCCGTCCGGGGCCCGTCCGGGCCGGAGAGATCGATTCGACTGCCTCCCAGGGCCATCCGGCTGGCCGCCACGGCAAAATTTATGAAACGATCGAATCTCTTCTCGAATCTCTTTTCGGCAAAGTCGGCAATGTGAAAATTCCGGACTTCACCGGCAATCCCTGTCCGCATGTCGGAGGTGTCAAAACCGGTAATCCGCCGGATTCCCGATTGCCCTTTCAAGAGGGCACGCCAGCTTTCTTCAGTCCCAATAGCCAACGGTGTAATGGCGCCCATTCCGGTAACCACGACGCGTCTTCTCTTCAAGCGTCCAATGCGTCCCATTTTCCGCTCCTGCACAATGGTAAGAATCGTCTGAAAACGAAAACCAATATTCGAATTCTGCCAGCATCGCGATGGTCCAACCCATTTCCACATATTCATATCATTTTGTTACCAAAATGACAAGCATTTATTTCAATTAAAACGAATTACGCTAATTTTGGAGGCTTTTATCCATGCAGATTTTATCCTCCCCCCACGTCACCCGGGCAAGGGATCCCGGGGACAGGGATCATCGTATTCCCTTGACATTCAAAAAGTATTTATTTAAGGATTTCAATGAGCATGAAACCTTCAACTCATGCTTGTCGTTTCCAGGGTCGATTTCACTTCAAGGAGCCGTTTTGCATACCGGAGTGACGATCCCGGGATTGTGCCCATAACGAATTTTTATTTTTTAAGGAGGTTAATGCCTTGGCAGAAGGAACGGTAAAGTGGTTTGATGCAAAGAAGGGGTATGGTTTTATCGAGCAGCAAGACGGTCCGGATGTATTCGTCCATCATTCAGGAATCAACGCAACCGGCTTTAAGACACTGGAAGAGGGCGAGCGGGTCACCTTTGACATAGAGCAAGGGCAAAAAGGCCCCTCCGCCATAAATGTCACCGTCGTCTAGCTTATTGTCTTAAACTGAAAAAGGGCATTCCATGTGAAGCCATGGTCTGCCCTTTTCTTTTTTGCGGAAACAGGAACCAGGCTTTCGGCGATCAAACACACTTCCCAAAAGTTTGATATCACTGGTGATTTCCAAAGATACCCACCTTTCCCTTTGCCCTGCCGCCCCGAAACGCCCGCCTTGGCACGGAGAGACAAGGCCTCTTACCGCCCCTGCACTCCCGCCTTCGGGCGAAATGAAGTCGCGCCTTCCAAGGGGCGGCGAAACCCTCTTGAGGGTCCTCGCGGATCTTGAGCTCATGCCCCTTTTCACTCACTTCACATTCCAGACACCATGACCCCGACACTTCGGATTATTCTTGAATTCATAGGTTTCATTATTATCTATTATATAAGTAGGAAAAAGGAAAGGAGAATTATCATGGAGAAAAAAACTTTTTCAATTTCCAATATCACCTGCGGGCACTGTGTGGCGGCTATCAAGAATGAACTGGAAGAACTGGAGGGAGTCATACGGGTGGAGGGTAACCCGTCAAGGAAAGAAATCGAGGTAGAATGGGACACACCTGCCACGCTGGAAAAAATAAGAACCACCCTTTCCGGGATCAATTATCCCGCGGATTAGCGAGTTTTCATCCAGAAATGGCCCTTTTCCGCAATTTCGGCGTCAATCTGCGGGATTCCTTGTGCGGAGTACACTTGTACGCCTCCGCGCAATCCCTTGATTTCCTAGAACTTGCGAAAAATTGCTCATTTCTGAATTGAAAACTCACTCATGCCCAAACTGCGTTTCCGGATGGGCACTAGCGAGGCTTAGGAGGAACAACGCCTCGCGATAAGGATCGACATGGATGATGCCAACATAACCATACCGGTTACCGGAATGACCTGCGCAAATTGCGCGGCAAATATCGAGAGAACCGTTAAAAAGCTTCCGGGCGTAAGGGAAGTGAGCGTCAATTTTGCAACTGAAACGGCCTCGGTATCCTTTGATCCCGCGAAACTTCATATGGGAGAACTCCAAAAAAAAATAAAAGACATTGGATTCGGGGTTCCCAAGGCATCCGTCGACCTGCCGCTTACGGGGATGACCTGCGCCAACTGCGCCATGAACATTGAACGGACCCTGAAAAAAAAGGTTCCGGGCGTTTTGAACGCGACAGTAAATTTTGCCTCCGAACGTGCGCACGTGGAATACTTGCCCACGGTGACAGGTATAGAAGAGATGATCGCGGCCGTCGAAAGGGCGGGATACGGGGCGATTAGACCGACGGAGACGGAAGAGGGCGAAGATGCGGAGCTTGCCGCCCGCAGGTCCGAAATCCAGGATCAGACCAAAAAATTCATTGTGGGGGTTTTTTTCACCATCCCCCTCTTTTTCATGAGCATGGGAAGGGATTTCGGTCTGTTGGGCGCCTGGAGCCATGCCTCTTGGGTCAACTGGTTCTTTTTACTTCTGGCCACGCCCGTCCAGTTTTATACGGGCATGGACTATTACATCGGCGGCTGGAAAAGCCTGAGGAACCGGAGTGCCAATATGGATGTACTCGTGGCCATGGGTTCCTCCGTGGCCTACGTCTACTCCCTCGCCATTCTGGTTTTTCCCATTCTCGGGAGTCATGTCTATTTTGAAACCTCGGCCGTGATTATCACCTTGATCAAACTGGGCAAAATGCTGGAATCCCGGACCAAGGGAAGGACCGGCGGGGCGATCCGAAGGCTCATGGGGCTTCGACCCAAGACGGCCACGGTTTTTGAAAAAGGACAGGAAAAGGAAATCCCCCTCTCCCAGGTCCAGGTGGGTCATGAACTGATTGTCCGCCCCGGAGAAAGCATTCCCGCAGACGGCCTGATCCGTGAAGGGGAATCCAGCGTGGATGAGTCCATGTTGACAGGGGAACCGCTCCCCGTGGACAAGGGGCCGGGGGATCAGATCACGGGGGG
>CAZXWJ010000011.1:0-37776 GCA_964644375.1 uncultured Desulfobacteraceae bacterium
TCGACCTTGAAAGACTGCCGTCCCCGGTCACCCAGTGTGATTTTACCTGGCAGTTTTCGGGTGAGAGAATCTTTATCCCCCAATGGAAAATGATGCTCGGGAAAAGCCCTGTCTTGATCCAGGGAGACCTCCTGGGGTGGAACGGTCTCTCTGGTCAGGTTTCAATATCCTCCGATTTTATCGATGCCGCCGATTTTCTGCCAACGGGCAAGTTTTCCTTTTCCGCTGAAGAAAGCCCGGACATGGGCGATTTTTTGCACAATACCGACCTGCGCCTGAAAACGGCCTTCACGAAGGGACGGTGGAAGCGGTTGGATTGGGGGCCGCTTAAGGCCGAGGTGGACATCAGAGGCGGGAATGTCCATATTGAACGTGCAGACATCCGGTTGGAACATGGGCATATGGATGTTTCAGGATACCTTGATAGGCAGGGGCGACCCGAGTTGTTTTTGTCTGGCTACGTATCCCTCAAAAAACAGCCCCTGGATATCTTGCTTGAGGGCCTTGAAATCAAGGAAGAATACCTGCGGCAGGGCGATCTGACTATGAACGCACTCTTGCAGGTGAATGGGAAGGAATGGGGTGATTTGATTCCGAGTTTGACCGGCAGGGCGGATGTTCTCATAGAAAAAGGTCTGATCCGGGATTCTCACGTTTTTGTCAAGATCCTTGATTTTTTAAGCCTCCAGAAGATCTTCAAGACGCGGCCTTCCGAGCTTTCCAAGGAAGGCCTCTATTTTGAGAGTTTAAACGCCGCAACGTCTTTAGAGAACGGGTTGCTCAGCACTGAAGATCTCGTCATGGAAAGTCCTGTCTGGGACGTCGTTGCCTCAGGGGAGGTGGACCTTGCACAAAAGACCATTGATTTTGATCTGGGCATCAGACCCCTGGAAACCATTGATATGATGGTCGCCAATATTCCGATCCTCGGGCATATTGTAGCGGGATCCGAGAAGTCTTTTCTCACGTACTATTTCAAAGCAGCAGGGCCCTGGAAAAGTCCCGAGGTAGAGTATGTGCCTTTCAAGAATTTGGGGTCAGGGGTTGCCGGCGTCCTGAAAAGACTTTTCTTCACTCCGGTAAGGCTTTTCAGGGATCTTTCCAAAGTGACAAACCGTCCCGAGGGGCCCGATGAAAAAAAATAATAGAGTCGCCTTTTGAAGGATTTTTCTTGTAGCGTGATGTAACGGGGTTCCGCAGGATTTGTCTTCCTTTCCCTTTTTAAGTTGAAATATTACAATAGTTTTAGGATGTTAAAGTTGAATGAAGGGTGGCACGCTGTTCTTGCTTCTGTCCCTGTGTGCGAGGAGCTTGCGATAGGGTTGATCATCATATGAAAGCATGGTAAATATAAAATCTTGTAAAAAAATCATAAAAGGGGAGTGGGCAGCACCTGACGCCGATTTTTCTTCCGGATACCCCGCCCGTTTGATGTTTCAAGTTTTCTTATTGAATAAACCATGCATGATTAAATGCCCCAGCAGCAGATGGGGGCCTGAAAAAGGTAATAAAAATGTCCAAACTCGATCTTGTCGACATATTCAAGCATCGCACTCGGCATCCTCTCCGTCCGAGGGCGTCGGATATTATTGAGAAAATTTTTCCCGACTTCAAGGCCATTGAATGCACCGATTCCTCGCTGGTAGCCGGGACCTGCGAATTTCAAAACAAACGTCTCTATTTCATCGGGCAGCAGAAACCAAAGCCTTCCAATCTAAGAAGCAAGGAGGACCTGAAGAAGCTGAATTACGGCATGCTTACCGCCGATGGGCACTCTCAAATCCTTCGCTTGCTCAAAGAGGCCAAGGCGTCTGAACAGGACAGGACCATTGTGTTCTGCATCGTCGATACATACGGCGCCGATATCTCCATGTATTCCGCTCAGCGGTTTCAGGCCTTTTTCATCTCCTATCTTATCAAGGAATTCCTGACCATCCCTGTCCGGACCATATCCCTGGTCCTCGGCGAGGGAGGTAGCGGAGGCGCATTGGCCATTCAGGGGACGGATATGAGAGGCCAGATGGATGATGCACTCTATGCCACTGCACCGCCGGAGAGCATGGCCTCCATCGTTTTTCGGGATGCTACACGAATTAAAGACGCCCTGACCATTTTGAAGCCTACCGCCAAAGGGTTGAAAAATTTGGGTGTTATCGACCGGATTGTCCCTTCCCCCAAAGATGTGACCGATGTCGGGGTCATGGCGGAGAATATCAAGCAGTTCCTGTCCAAATCCATCAAGGATTTGTCCCGTGTGAAAATCCAGAAACTCATCCGGAGAAGACAGAACAGGGCAAAGCAGTACGGCCTGTCCAAGGGCAGCGGGAAATTTTACGATATCAAAAAATATATTGAAAAACCCATTAAAAAGGCCTTTCACAAGACCCCTCCCAACATCAAGATCGTAAATTATTCCAGCCTTACCGAAGTGGCGGATGACTATGGCAAGGTCGAGATGAAGGAGACATCCAAGGAATTTATCGTCTGCGGCGCTGTGAACGGCCAGGAAAATCGTGTGAGGGGATGCGGAAAGCTGATTCCATTGAACACCTTTCTGAGCAATTACCACGTGTGCCCGGAATGCGGTTATTCTTACACCCTGGGGGCGACGGGGTGGATCGATTGTCTGGCTGACCCAGAAAGCTTCCATGAGCTATACCGCAATCTCACAGTCGATCAATTGCTGGAAGAAGATGCCATCACCGATTACTATCGTGACTTTTTGGAAAGGCAAGAGGGGAGGTCCCATTTTAAGGAGTCGCTGGTTGTCGGCAGCGCCAATATACATCACTTCCCGGTCGTCATGGCGATAGGGGAATTTTATTATTGTGGGGGGTCCATGGGCGTGGTCTTCGGCGAAAAATTCAGGCGGGCCGCAGACTATGCCATTCAGAAAAATCTGCCCTTTGTCAGCCTGTGTTGTTCCGGAGGCGCAAGATTGTATGAGGGGATTTCCGGTCTGATGCAAATGGTCAAGACCGTCGAATCCGTCATCAGACTGAAACGCCAAGGGCTCCCGTTCATATCGATTCTGACGGACCCTTCAACGGGGGGGGCGATCGCGAGCTATGCGGCCCTGGGCGATGTAACCATCGCCGAACCCGGAGCCCTGGTCATCTTTGCCGGCCCCCGGGTGATGAAATCAAGCGGATTTGAAGTGGATGAAAAGCTGGTCCGATCAGACTATCTGCACCAGATATCCGAAGACATCTATGCGCATGTGGAGTACTTCCATGATATCCGTGGCATCCAGGAGATTTGTGAACGGAAGCATATGAAAATGGCCGTTGCCAAATATCTGGAACTCTACTCTCGAACGCACCAGCATCCCAAACGAAAGAGCAAAAAAAAATCGAGGAAATCACTCCTCTTCTAAGACCAAATCCTTCTGCTGCGGGAATTTGTCCAAAAATTCTCTCAGACCCGGGCGGAGATATACCTGGCTGAGGTCGAAATGGTTTAGCGCTCCGGCCAGGGTCCGGGCCTTTTCCTTTGCCGTGGCCTTGGAGTTGACGATGGCCACATATTCCCCTTTCAGCCGACATAGCCCCCCGGGATAAAAGGTCCCCTCGCGTTTTATCCGCTCATAGCGGACTTGAATGCCCAGCCCCTGAGCCACCTCTTCAAGCTGACCTAGTAAGGTGTTGTCATCCAATGTCGTCCTCGCTCCTCAATGTTTTTTTGGGTGGTATTTCCGTTTGTACGGGTGCTCAAGCCTTCCTTTTCCCTCGTAACGACATCCTGTCAGGGCGTCCTTTTCCCGCAATAGGGGCAGAAATGAAAATTTTTTTCCACCGCCCCACCGCAATGAGGGCATTGACGATTATCGGCTCGGATGGAACCGAAAAGCATGCCTTCGCTGCCATGACGGCCGCAGTTTGGACATGCCAGAAAGGGCGCCCCCTTTTTCACCGGAAAGAGGGGTAAAAAAAAGATGGAGAGATAGTGGTCCGTTCTTTTCAGGCGAGCGGTATAAAGTCCGCAGGAAGGGCATATCCTGGGACGGTCTTCAAGATCAATGATTTTCGGTTGAATACCTGCAATGAAAAAAAACATAGTCAACCCCTGACGGCAAAATCAGATTTTCCGTTTTGCGCGGATGTGTCAATAGGGAATCCCTTTGTCCCCTGACGAAAATGTGCTACAAAACATTCGGGTTGCCGAAACGGCACGAATCCTTCCGGATATTGCCCAATCCTGTTGCCGGTGAAAGATGGTGCGCACTCTCGAGGGTGCCCATAATATCGCGGGACAGAGGGATTCTGTCAAGGGGTGGGTGGTGGAATTGGTCGGCATGGCAAAGGTTGAGCCCGCGCGTCACCTGGACGGTAAAGATACCGGAGGTTCTCGATAGCTCCATAAAGGGGGGTAGATGCCTTCAGTCCTCATTCGTCAATCAAGGGTATCAGACCGAGAATCTATCGGTCGGCTGAGCCAAAAAGTTTTCAGTATTTACGGCTCCTATGAGGAGACCATCTCGGAGTGGTTCGAGTCCGGCCTGGTCGTTTGTCTGGTGGCCGTGGTGGAGAAACAGACGGCAGGTTTTGCCATGCTCGGGCGTCTGCTTTCCGAAGAAATAGGAATGGATCATTGTGAAATACTTGCCGTTGCCGTGGAACCCGAAAGACAGAGGATGGGAATCGGACGACTTCTTCTGGAAAGGATAGAGATACAGGCGGTCCAAATTTTTGTGAACAGGCTCTTCCTGCATACGGCTGTCGAAAATACCAGGGCCCAGCAGTTGTTTTTAAAGGGAGGGTATCGACCCTACGAGAGAAAAAACCGGTTCTACCCCGGGGGGCAGGACGCCCTGGCCATGGTCAAAGAGCTTGGCCCGTTTCGATGAGTTCCGACGTCAAACGATAACGATTGCAATGCCTATTTTATCTGACCTGCTTCGTTTTTGAGCGCTTGGGGTGACGAAATGCCCCCGCGCGCCGGATGCCTTTTATAATCCGTGAACTCGGCACTTGCAAAATCCCGGTGATAGCGTATGCTTTTCGAGTTGAATAACGTCTGATTCTGGATATACTGTGGCCAGTCCAGCCGTATCAGGAGGAGAAATATGGCACAAATTGACGCCTTCTTTAAGCTCATGAACGATCAGGGCGCCTCTGACCTGCATTTGATTTCCGGGCAGCAGCCGGTTCTTAGGATAGGCGGTGATCTGGAACGGGTTAAATTTCAAATACTTGAAAATGATAACCTCAAGGCCATGCTTTATGAGATCGCTCCCGAACCCAAGGTCAAAGAATTTGAAGAAACGGGAGATGTGGATTTCGCTTATGAAATTCCGGGACTCGCCCGGTACAGGGCGAATTTCTTCCAGCAAAAGTACGGTATCGGGGCCGTTTTCAGGGAGATACCCTCGACCATTTCAACCTGTGAACAACTGGGGTTGCCGCCTGTCGTCAAACGGCTGGCCAGTCTGCCCAGGGGTCTGGTCCTGGTAACGGGCCCGACAGGAAGCGGCAAATCCACCACCCTTGCAGCCATCGTTCATGAGGCCAACAGAACCCGTAAGGAACATATCCTTACGATAGAAGACCCCATAGAATTTGTCCACAAGAGCGAAAAGGCCGTCGTCAACCACCGAGAGGTGGGCGTCCATACGCGATCCTTTTCAGCCGCCCTGCGGGGGGCCCTTCGGGAGGACCCGGATATCATCATGGTGGGCGAGTTAAGGGACCTTGAAACCATCTCGCTGGCCATCGAGGCTTCGGCGACAGGCCATCTGGTTTTTGGTACGCTTCATACCACCAGTGCATCCAAGACAGTGGATCGGGCCATAGAAGTCTTTCCAACGAATCAACAGGATCAGATTCGAAACACCCTTGCCGATGGACTTCGTGCCGTCATCTCCCAGACCCTTTTCAAACGGAGAGACAAAAAGGGCCGCGTTGCTGCTCTTGAAATTATGATCGCCAATCCGGCTGTACGAAACCTCATCCGAGAAGGCAAGACCTTCCAGATTCCCTCTATGCTCCAAACCGGGAAAAAATACGGTATGCAGACCTTGGACGACGCCATTCTCGACCTGCTTGAAAGAAAGATCATCTCCGCCGATGACGCCTATACCAAGGCCGTTGATAAGAGCAAGTTTTTGTCGTTCCTGAAGGAACCCCCGTCGGATTTCACGGAAGTCTAGAGGCGCACCGGAGGACCGAAAGAGAACGCTCAATGGGGAGGAGGACTCGAAGATGAGACAGCAACAGATTGATCATATCCTCACGGCGATGTTGGAATCCCATGACAATGTCTCGGATCTCAATGTCACCGTTGACAAACCCTTCCAAGTCGAGTCGGCGGGCCTACTGAAGGCCGTTTCATTGAATCCGCCTATCGACCGGTTGACCCCCTTTCAGGCCGAGGTCTTTGCCCTCAATTTGATCAACGGGGACCGGCGTCTCACCAGAAACCTTCTCCAATCAGGTTCCTGTGACTCGTCTTATCAGTTGGCGGGGAAGGCCCGGTTCAGGGTCAATATTTTTTCTCAAAAGGGGTATTTTTCGACGGCCATGCGTCAGTTGGCCACGCGGGTTCCAACCATCGAAGAGCTGCGCCTGCCGAATGCGTTTCGCAAGATGGCGGAGGCAAGGGACGGCATCATCCTGGTCACGGGTGCGACCGGGAGCGGTAAATCGACGTCCCTGGCAGCGGTTCTCAATGTTATTAACGAGTCAAAACCCGTGCATGTCGTCACCTTGGAAGATCCTTTGGAATATGTCCACTCCCAGAAGAGGGCTACGTTCAATCAGCGGGAATTGGGCATCGATTTTGACACCTTTGCCTCCGGACTGCGGGCCGCCCTTCGGCAGGCGCCGAAGGTGATCCTGGTTGGGGAGATGAGAGACAAAGAGACCGTGGAGATCGGTCTTTCCGCCGCTGAAACCGGACATCTGGTCCTGAGCACACTGCACACCGTAGACGCCGGCCAGACGGTTAACAGGATTGTGGGCATGTTTGAACAGGAAGAGGAGAAACAAATCAGGATTCGCCTTGCCGATTCGGCACGCTGGATCGCCTGTCAGAGACTTCTTCCCAAGGAGGGTGGCGGACGTATCGCCGCCTTTGAAATTATGGGGACAAATCTCAGGGTCAAGGACACCATCCTGAACGGGGAGTCCGAAGGGAAGACATTCTATGAGATCATCGAGCAGAACCAGCCCTTCGGCATGATGACCTTTGATCAGAGTATCGCCGAACTCTACCGTGAAGGTCTCATTTCAGAGAAGGCCGCCGAAAGCTATGCTTCGAGAAGGGCCGTTGTGGGCAGATCGCTTGATGCCATAAAGGCTGCCAGAGGAGAAAAGACAACCGATATCGAGGGCCTGGCCATTGATAAGGACTACGGCAACCAAGACGGCCAATAAACGTCCTATAGGGGAGAGCGTAAAATGGAGGTTACCTGCGGACATTGCAATGTCAAACTGAACCTGCCCGAGGAAAAGGTGCCAAAGGATCAGGTGGTAAAAGTGACCTGTCCCAAATGCAAGAATAAAATAACCATCGATACGCGTCGAGAGGCCTCCCGCCCATCTCCTTCTCTGGATCAGCAGGATGGGTCGGATGACTTGCGTCTGAAATTGATTGAGTCAAAGGCCTCCGATGAGAAGAACGAGGACCGGTACGGTTACGAGGACTATAGTGATGATAAGGATCTCGATTTCTACGAAGAAGGGGCCCGGCTGGTTCTCGTATTGGAGAACAGCCCGGCGCACCGGGGAAAAATAAAGAAGGCTGTGGAGTCGCTGGGCTTTAAATATGTCGCCACTCCCGACACCAGAGACGCCACGGGGAAAATGCGATTCCACCATTTTGACCTTATTGTGCTCTCAGACGGATTTGACGGACAGCCACTGGAGAGAAGCCCCATTCTCAATTATCTGAACCGTATGTCAATGTCCGTCCGCCGACGTATTTTCGTGGCCCTTCTCGGGGATCGTTTTAAGACCATGGACAACATGATGTCCTTTGCCCTGAGTTCCAATGTCGTCATCAATAAAAAGGACCTGGACCGGTTGACGGCCGTCTTGAAGAAGGCCATATCCGATAATGAAAAATTTTACAAGGTCTTCATCGACGAGCTGACCGAGTCGGGAAGGTTTTAGCTTTGGTGAAAATAAATCGGAGTGATACCTACAGGTTGCGGCTAAAGAGTTGTGTGGGAACCATTATGGATCTCCACAAGATGACGGCTTTTCATGAAAACCGGAATGCCTTGACCAAGTTTTTCAAGCTCAAAGAGGCCATCGGGGAAATGGACCTGGACCGGATTTCCGAGCAGGATGTCCTGAGAATTGAACGGGCGACGAACGCCCTTTTGGCGCAACTGAAATCCGCCTTTCAGGCAGGCGAATACGGTTCGGTTTATCTGGGCGTTTTCCATTGAGACCGGAGTCGTCTTTCTCCCGGGCGTTTTCACGCGTGGTCAAATCCACGGTGCCGTGACTTTCCGGAATTTACCGGACGCCTTCGGAGTCGACGGCACACTCGAGAACCCTCCCCCCTCTGACGGGCGCAAGGGTCTTCGTCCAGGCCTCTCTCACCCGGGCTATCGATTTTAAATCTCCGAGTGCCCAGATAGAACCACCACCTCCCGCACCGGTAAACCGGGCACCGCAACCCCCCGTTTCGGCCTGATCAATGAGTTTTTGGGTGAGAGGTATCAGGGCATCCGGCGTAATGACCATTCGAATCGCCATTTCTTCCCTTAAATGGGCGGCCGCCTCGGCCCAATCCTCACTCGTTATCGCCCGCGCAAGCCTGCCGACGACCTTGTTGGCCTCAATCCATCCGGATCGTGTTTTGCCGCAGAGAAAATCGGTGATCCACATACGGTTAATGCGTGAAGACACATGATTCTTCCCGCTGTAGCCCACCAAAATATGTTTTGATAAGGCTTTTCGCCCTCTTCCTTTCATCAAGGACTGCCTGATGAAGGGCGCTGTCCTGTTCCCGAATTGCCATATCCATTGATTGACACCCCCGTAAACGGCTGCCGCCTGATCCTGGATGCCGCATTTAGCGGGGCTTACGGCGTCTTCAAGGTGATAGCCGAGGTGCAGGATCTCCCGGCGGGACCGCTCCTTGCCACTGATTCGGCGGTCCATTTTTGACAGGGCCCAAATGAGTGCAACCAATGCGGTGCTGGAGCCGCCCAAGGCCGATTTTACCGGAGAATCGGACCTGATGCGGATTTCCAGGCCGTGAAAACCAAAGTATGAAACGGCGGCAAAAAAGAGGCCGAAAGCGGTATCGAAGGGGAGATGCCCGTGGGCCTGCACCTCCTCTTTGGAAAAACCCTCGGAGGAGACCTTGACCATGCCGTCCTTGTATGGGAAAAGGTCGACCTTTGTGCGCAGATCCAGGGCAATATTGACGGTAACGGGCCGGAGTCCTTCCAGAGGAAGGGCCAGGGCCTTGATATCCCACGTGCCGCCCGAATCGATTCTGCAGGGGGCGGAAGCCGTTACAGGGTTTTTTTCAAGAATTTTTTTGATGGATTGCGGCATGGTATGTTCCTTGCCCGATCGAATCTGGAGATCGTTGTTATCGTGCGCAAAACGGAATGGGGGTTGGTCCCGGGCGCCCTGAAATGGAGGGGCCTGTCGAATTCAGGACCTCCTCCCCATTGCCGGGATCTTATAAAGGGGGGGACCACTTGTTTGAAGATCCATCATAGGACCAGCAGTCGTTAAGGGCCTTTCGAGAGGTAAATTGGGGGTTCTCCGCCCACGTGAGCATCTGCTGATGCGCCTCGTTAAGCCGTTTGAATTTTTCTGCATCTCCGCCCATGTCGGGGTGATGAATTTTGGCCATTTTTTTGTAGGCTTTTTTTATTTTGGCAGTATGCCCTTCCGAAAAGAGTTCTTCCATTTTTAATTTGAGTCGTTCCATGGCCTGTCTTTCATGTTTTGTGAACCTGGGACGTCGCATTTGGCTGGGCTGGATAGTTGACGGGGCAACGGCCTTTGTGTGGTTTTTTGTCAACAGGAAAAGGGAGGCATAACTTTTGGAACTCCTGTTTTCGATCATGGTGTACCACTTTTGACCGGATTTGAGAATGAGCTTTTTCAGATCGTCTGCGGGCTTTTTCCCGGCACTTCGTTCAAGAATAAACCTGGATATTTCCTTGGACCATACCGGCAGAACATCCAGAATGACGAATCTATTGCTAAAGGAAAAAGCAGCGTACCGTGCGTTGAAGACCTTGAGCAATCCTTTTGACAGCGAAAGGACCCAGATCATCTGTTGCCGACATTCATCTGAACAATAACGCCTCCGGCCTTTCAGGTCATTCGTGCCGCATGCCAGGCATTTTTTTGTTTTATCGTTGTCCGCCCGGGATGGGACGATACTCATGGTCTTTATCGGTTCGGTCATAGAGGGGACCTCATCGCCCCAGGAGAGAGAGTTTGAAAATTTGTCCTCCATGCTTCTCGTAAAGCACGCGTGGCAATAATATAGCCCGAAAAGGAGCAATAATCAAGCCTTCCCAAAAGAATCATCAGGGCGTCCTACCGTCGTGCCATCCGTCTTGTCGGGGTCATTCGTGTGTTCTTGCACGGGATAGCGGATGCCGTGATGGTGGATCAGGGTCTCGTTATCCGATTGACCATTTGGACCGCATTCTCTATACTCCCCTGATCAAATGGGGAGGATCCGTTTAGGTTTTACCTTTCCGGAGGAAAACAGCCAAACAAAAATCGGAGCACGAAATACGAAAAAAATTCAAAAATTTAATTCCCAATGTTCAAAACTAAAAAGTTTTGAATTGCAGATGGATACGGGCAAGTCTTCACAATATTAAATTTTTGCTTTGGCCCTTCGAGTTTTGGGAATTCGAATTTGTTTCGGATTTCGACATTCGGATTTGAAGCTCGAATGGGTATAAGGACCCCTTTCGAGGGGGTTATCTGAGGCCTCCCGCTCTGCGGGCGGAGCTTCACGGGCTTATCGTAATAAAAAATGAGCGAAAGCGAGAAAGGTTTTATAAGGCATGATACAAAGGCACATGAAAAGGTTGTTGCTGGCCTTGGGCTTGCTCTATTGTGCGGGATGCGCGCAGACGGATCCGTACATCGTTTCCAAAGAAAAAGCAAATACCTCACATCAAGAGGTTGTCCCTGAAAGCAGGAAGTCGCCCGAGCCGGTTGTTTCCCTTTCCCAACCCGAGGAGAAGAAAATACCGCTGGAAAAAAGCGTTGAAATTCCGCCACATGAAGACCCACATACCGCCGTTTTGACGCCTGAGACGGTGTCGACCCCAAATCAGGAATTGCTCGATAGCGCCCTTGATTATTGCCATGCCTCGAATGATTTTTGGGAACGAGGCGATTTGGAGAATGCCCTGGATGCCCTTGACAAGGCCTACTCCCTGATTCTGAAATTGAACGGGGATGATGACCTGGACATCCTGCAGCAAAAAGAGGACTTGCGCTTCACGATTTCAAAGCGGATCATAGAGGTTTACAGTTCCAGGTTCACCGTGGCAAACGGGCATCACAAGGCCATCCCCCTTGTGATGAACGTGCATGTGGAAAGGGCCTTGAACGCATTTAAAGGAAGGGAGCGAAAATTTTTTCTCGACGCCTACCGCCGTTCGGGCAAGTATCGGCCCGGCATTGTCCTGGCCCTTCAGGAAGCCGGTCTTCCCGAGGAACTCTCCTGGCTTCCTCTCATAGAAAGCGGATTCAAACTCCGGGCATTATCAAGGGCAAGGGCCCTGGGAATGTGGCAATTCATCGCCTCGACCGGTTACAAATTCGGCCTGAAAAGGGACGCCTGGATCGATGAGAGGATGGACCCTGCAAAGTCCACCCAGGCAGCGATTGCCTATCTCAAGGAACTCCATCAGATCTTCGGTGATTGGACGACGGTCCTTGCGGCCTATAATTGCGGGGAGGGAACCGTTCTGAAGCGCATCAAGAGCCAGAAGATCAACTACCTTGATCATTTTTGGGATCTTTATACCAAACTTCCTTCCGAGACCGCATACTATGTGCCCAAATTCCTGGCCGTCCTGCATATATTGAATGATCCCGATGCCCACGGTTTTTCTCTACCGCCGGTCCATGATGTCGTTGAAGTGGACGCGGTCACGATCAACAAACAGGTCCACCTCAGAACCATTGGCAAACGCTTGGATATCTCCTACAAACTCCTCAAGGAACTCAATGCGGAGCTGCGTAGAGATATGACGCCGAACTGTTCCTATGATCTCAAGGTTCCCAAGGGAAAAGGCGAGATCCTTCTGGCGAAGCTGAACGATATCCCGGTGTGGCGATCCCCGGTCCCTTCCTATGTCGTGCACAGGGTGCGTAGGGGAGACAGCCTGTCTCAAATCGCCAGGAGGTATAAGACCTCGGTCAGGGCGATCATGTCCGTGAACAGATTGAAGAGCAAAAGTTATTTAAAGGTAGGGTGGAAGTTGAAGATACCGACTAAGGGAGGATATACGCCTGTAAGCAAAAAGAAAACCGCCTATGTGTTGAAACCGGAGCAGAAACCGGTCAAATATGTGGTCAGGCAAGGGGACTCCCTCTGGACAATCGCCCATCTGCACGATACCACGACAAAGGCCATAAGATCCCTTAACCGGCTGGCGAGTACGAGATTGAAAATCGGCCAGGTCCTCATGATCCCCGGGGGTATGACCGTATGCCTGGCCCCTTCCACGACACAATACCTGGTAAGGGCCGGAGATTCTCCCTATTTGATCGCCAGGAGGTATAAAATGAACCTGGCCTCGTTTCTCAAATTGAATCATCTGACCCCCAGGAGCACCATATACCCCGGGCAGGTTCTGCAAATCGCAAAGGAGTGATTTTTTGTCTCTTCCCCCCGAATTCACGTGGGACCCGTTGAACCTGGAACCTTGCTTCCGTAAATTTTCCTGGAACGTCCTTCCGTGAGTTCAGAAAAAATCTCCGTAGGTCTTCATTCCAGGGCGACCTTTGAGACCACAACCTCGTTTGAAGAAAAGTTCACCGGCTTGACGTGCTCGGGAAAAACAAAGCCCTGCGTGCCACCCGGCGCCAGGGTTCCCTCGCAGGTCAAGGTATCCACATCCGTAACAAATCCATCGAAATTTCTATAGAGTACCTTGAGTTGTGTGAGATTGACCGTTTTGTCCCCATTGTTTCGCATGAGACCCTTCACGATTTGGGTCCGGGGACAATATTCCAAGGTGAATTCCACCTCGATTTTTTCTCTGTAATGCTCGATCATGTCCGTCATCGGTCCATGCCTCCCCGTTTGCAGCTAATAGAGACAAATATAACGCCTGAAAGGGTGATTGTCCAATGAACATTCAGACCCCAATTTTTGAGGTATTTTAAAAAAAAGTTGGAAAATCATGCCAATATCATGGAATACTAGGGTACCTGAGAGGTGCCCTCTTTCTCTACAAAAGCGTGGCATGGGAAATCGGGTTGGGGATTCCAAATCGGAGAGGACCGAAGACGATAAAAGCATTGGTATTGGACAGGTGATGGAAACCGGGTCCAAAGTTTCGAAATAAGGAGTCGGGTAAGGTGTCGGCATCGAAAACCTAAATTTAAAGGAGGAATAAAATGAAAAACAGCATGAGCATCTTGGGTTTTTTCCTTGCAACCTGTCTTTGTCTGTGCAGTCCGGCCCTGGCCGACTTGGAGGAAGATGCAAATGTGGTGGTGAACAAGTCGCGAATCGTCTTGGAAGAAATGATGTTCAGCGGAGATAAGGGGGTCCCCAAATATCTGATCGAGAGGTGTTCGGGCTTGGTCATCATTCCCGATATGATAAAGGGCGGTTTTGTCGTGGCCGGCGCTTATGGAAAGGGTGTGCTTCTGGCCAACAGAGAGGGGCGATGGACGGGACCGGGCTTTGTCTATATCGGTGCTGGTAGCCTGGGATTTCAAATCGGCGTGCAGTCTACCGATCTGATCCTTGTGATCATGGGACAGAGGGCGGTGGACTCCTTTCTTCAGAACAAGTACAAACTGGGAGCGGATGTGGCCATTGCCGCCGGGCCGGTGGGTGCCCAGGCGACCGCCGCGACTGAAATTATGCTCAAAGGAGGAATTTTTTCCTATTCGAGGGCCAAGGGGCTTTTTGCGGGCGTCTCCCTGGAAGGGGCCGCCATGGGAAGCCATTTCGACCTCAACAGGGCCTATTACAAAACAACAAGCTCGACCGGGGATGCCCTTCAGGGCAACCTGAAGATCCCCGCCAGCGGGAAAAAGCTGATAGAGGTTCTGGACAAAATAAAATAGGGCCCCCGTGATCCAATGGAGGCAAGGCTTCGTCCGATACGGTCCTTGACGGTGCTCAATTTTTTCCGTTTTCGTCTCCTTCATTTGACATCGTGCTTTTTGTGATTATTAAAAGGGCATGGAATAACGGGAAAAAAGGGAGGTGGATGTTATGAAAAGATTTATGGTTCCCAGGGTGGCCCATTGCAGCGGGGGCTGCCGAAGTAAGTCCCGGGCAAGACGTTAAACCGCCCACCGGTGGTTAGTGAACCGTTTTACGGAAAAGCTATTCGCTCAAGAGCATCGAGGAAAAATCAGACTGAAGGAGCCGGGGGCAAAAGAAATTTTTGCTCCCGGCTCATTTTTGTCTTCTGCCAGCCTGTCTTGATTCAGGCCTGAATCAGAACCCTGTTTTTCAGGAATGTTTTGCAATGCCTTAACCCTCGTCACTTGTCACTTCCCTTCGGCCAACCCCTTTGAGGGGCCGGACCCGTGCCGAGCACGGGACACGTGGCCTCGCAACGGTTGATTCCTCAACGGTGCCGGGTATCTGAAAAGGCGTCCTCCAGTATGCCTTGATAATCCGCGATGTTCGCCTGTCTCGGGTTGGAAGGATTCGAGTTGTTTTGAAAGGCGTATCGGGAAATTTTCGGGAAATGGCTTTGATCGATGTTCAATTCCCTGAACGATGGGATCCCAAGGGTTTGAGAAGGGGTCTTGATTCTTTCGACGAGGTGACGTGCCGCAGGCTTCTTGTCCGACTCCGGGAGACCCATGGCCTGTGCGATGTCCGCGTACCGGTCCCCACAAGCCGGGAGATTGAACGCCATGACATAGGGGAGAAAGAGGGCGTTGGCCACGCCGTGAGGAACATCAAAGAGGGCGCCGATGGATTCGGAAATACAGTGGACAGCCCCCACGTCACTGTTTCCAAAGGCTATTCCGGCCAGGGTGCTCCCGAGCATGAGGCTCTCTCTTGCATCGTGATCGCCGGCGATGTCCTCATAGGCCCTGTTTATGGCGCCGGAGATGAGGCGAACGGCCTTCAGGGCGAAAGAATCCGTGATCATACTGGCCGGTTTTACGGTGTAGGCCTCGACGGCGTGGGTCAGGGCATCGAGCCCCGTGGATGCGATGGTGGCCCGGGGAAGGGAGATCAGGAGATCCGGGTCCACCAGGGCCACTGTGGGGAACATCTTGCCCCCCTTGATGCTCATTTTGAATTTCCTCCGGGTATCGGTGATCACCGACACCCAGGTTACCTCGCTTCCGGTGCCACAGGTCGTGGGGACGGCCAGTATGGGAAGTGGCGGATTGGTGTACCGTTCCTTCCCTTCGTAGTCTTCGATGACGCCGGTATTGGTCACCAAAAGCGCGACGGCCTTGGCTGCATCCATGGCGCTGCCGCCTCCCAGGGCGATGATTGCATCCGGTTCGATTTTTCTGGCCGATTCCGCCGCCCTGTTGACGGTCGTGGACTTGGGGTTGGGTTCGATTTCATCGAAGGTCTTGCTGTGAGGGACCTGTGAAAGAACCCTCTCGGCCAACCCGGCCTCTACGACACCCGCGTCGGTGACGAGAAAGGGTCGTTCAGCGTGCATGTCGCCTTCCAGAATATCTTTCAAAGAGGCTATTTTTCCTGCACCAAAAATTATTTTTGTCGGCATGTGAAAATTCATTTTCAGCATTTCTCCCTGTTTTTAGTTAGTGTCAGAGTGCATTGAGGATCCCCGCGCTCATATGCGGGAAAAGGACAGGGACGGCTTTGGCTGTCAAGAACCCTGTCCTTAGGGCCGGGTGAGCGACAGTCGGCTCTGCCTGGCAAAATGACCAGGAGAGTCGAAGATTTCGTCTTCAGCGGGATTGGAGTAATGGCGTATTGGAAAAATGACAGGCAGCCGTGAGATTCCTGAAATGGTGGTCACGGCATGCTGCCTTAGCCGTTAGGTGTGTTTTTCCATCACTCCATCGCATAAGTGCTCCATGACCCATTGAGATTCCGGTCTCTTTATCGTGATCACTTTTTGATGAAGGTCGCGAAGCGAAACCGAAACTTTAGCCACTCGACACTTTAGTCATTTGTAACTTTTACCCCCTCCGGGGAGTGACCAAAGCCGGGTCCTCTGCCCGGATTCTTTTCTCACGGGACACGGATCACGCAGAAGATGCTGGAGCCATCCACTTCGGTAATTTCGGGCGCAACTCCGAGGCCGACCGTCAAGGAGCGAAACGCCTCGGGGCCGATGGTCGTGGCCCTGAAGCCGTCCTTACAGACGATGACCCCGTTGCCCGTGGCCGCGTGATCAATCTCCCCGATCAGCCCGTGATCGGCCTGCTTTTGAAACCACTCCAGACGATCATTCCAAAACCGTTCCGAATAGCTGGAAAAAAGGACCCTCCCGCCCACCCGGGTAACCCGTAGGGACTCCCTGATCAATTGCCTCTGGTCCACTTTGAAGGCGGAGATGCCGTTCTGGATGCAAACGACCACATCAAACCGGTCGTCAGGGAATCCCAGGTCTGCGGCGTTCATGGCGCAAAGACAACCGGAGGAGGCGGGCCCGAGCCCTTCCCGAGCAAGGGTGAGGCTGATATGGGAGGTATCGATTCCCACGACCTTTGAGGTCTTTATCAATAACCGCTTCAACACCCGCCCATAGCCGCACCCGAGTTCCAGAACCCTGTCTGATGGGGCAATTTTTCGGAGAACAAAGGCGATTTCAGACTCCAGGTACCGCCGGACCCGGGGCGGGGCAATCTCATAGGCCTGCCGAAGCCTGTCGGACGACAACCTTTGGGCATAGTAGTCTTCCATTTTCCACCCCGTCGTCGGCCCTTCAGTTTCTGACCGGAGACGGTCAACCGGGCAGCCTTTTCAATGGACCCGAATCTGCTTTGCGTCTTTTGAAGAGACCGCCGAGATCACGGTGTTATTTCATCCTTTCGTCATAGGCCCCGCTTGGGGATTTATTCCCCTTTACCCCAGGCGCGCCTGCTCCGTGCGATCTTTTTTTGAACGATTTTCCAGGTCTTGGTGGTCAAAAACGAGGACTCAAAGCGATCGAGCATCTGCCGGAACATTTCGAAGGGGACCGTGAAGGTCAGTTCGTCTGTCTTGTAAAATTTGCGGGCGGAAGGGTCCCATCCCCCCAGGACGGCCTTGTTGAGACCCTGTGCCAGGAATTTATAGGGCCAGGTGACGAGCCCCGTGCATCCGGCGCCCCAGGGGGAGGCAACGACCTGGATGTCGTTGGTCACATAGGAGGCCAACTGATGGAGCCCGCTCAGGCACTCCGGCCTGGCGAAGAAGGCGACCACATCCGGCTGCTCGTCGTCCCGGAAGAGGTCCAGGTGTTTAACGACACAGAATTTTTTCGCTGCCGCAGGTGGATCTATTTCCTCGAAGATCCGTCGCATTGCGTCCGGGGATTCGCAATACAGTTCACCCTCCATGTAGTTCGGGATCCCGGTTGAGACATAATGGATAAGGGTCTCGGTCTGGGGCTTCATAAAGCCCAGCATGAAGGCCCCGCCCGGGCACCCGAAGTGCTCGGCATCGAAAAAGGCCGGGACCTTTTTCCTGCGTGCCCGCCAGACATTGCCGATCACACAGGAAAAATTCCCGAAAACGGCCTGCCAGTCGATCTGGTTTTTCTCTTCCTTTTCCTGCGTGGGCAGGTCCCCGGGTTTGGGCGTCATGCCCTCCGCCGGCCGCTCATCCGTGTAAAAAATGCCCATTGGCGGTTCGTCCAGCCCGAGGGTCTCCAGGAAACGGGGAAGGGCCTTGATGGTTTCGGCTTTCATGATAGTCTCCTTTTCTGAATGAGGATTATTCCGGCTTCCGGATGTGATCCATGAACGAGGTCGTATGATTCGTCTGGGTGCGCTCCGAATCCGTTGCGCCATCTTAACGCGAGCACCGGTACAAAGCAAATATTAAGGCGGCCGAAAAAGGACGGGGTTTCCTGATCCTTTTCCCGTTCAGCCCCTCGATAGACCTCATCGGACAGGATCCATGCCCCCATCCGGTCAGCGATGGAAACGATGTCGTCCATTTCAGTCTCTGTCAGGATATAGCCTGTGGGATTATTGGGATGACACACGGCAATGAGCTTGGTTTGGGCGGAAACCCTGTCCCGCAATTCATCCAGGTCAGGGGCCCATCCCCGGTCTTCATGTAAATGAAAGGCCTTCCTTATCGTGCCTGTCTTACGGTGACCTTCAGGGCACGGGCAAGCAGTGCCCCTCCCATGATGAACAGACCCAGGACGGAGATCCCGATCCCGAAAGATCCCCTGTCTCCCATCACGCCGATGAGGGTCGGAACCACGCCGCTGCCTATGGTGAAGGCAAAGGGGATCGTGAAGGACACGGCCACGCTTCTTATCTCCGGCGGACCAAGGGAGGACAGGGCGGCAAAACCGGCGGGGAAGAAACAGACCGCTATGGTGGGCTGGAGAAAAAAGACGACATAGAGCACGGCATCGGGCACGGGGCCGAGTAAAACGGTCAGCAGGCCCGTGATCAGGAAGACGGTAATCACCGTTTTTCTGATTCCGAGACGATCTGCGGCCCATCCCGCGATAAAGGACGCCCCGACGCCCAAGATGCGCGAGCAGGCGATCAGGGTATTGGCCAGGGTCTGATCCATTCCCCGCTCCGCCACCAGGTAGAGGGAGAGCATGGTGTAGATGCCCAGGGTGCTGCTGATGGCCAGGCTGAAGAGGCAGAGCATGATCCAGAAGCCGGGCTCACGTATGAGGGTCCGGATGGCGGACAGGGTCGGAGGTGCACCCCGGAAATGTCCGCCCCGGCCGAAGCGGTAAAAAGCCGCACCGGATAGGAGGGTCAGGAGGCCTGCGGCGGCAACGACACCCCGCCACGGAAACCATGCCAGGAGTGCCTCGGCAATGAGGGGGATAACCACGAAGCCCAGGTTGGGGGCCAGTTCGTGAATGGCGACGGCCTTTCCCCAGTGTCCCGGGTTGACCAGGGCAGTGAGGGTCGCGATGCCCGAGGGGAGGTAGATACCCGCCATCAGGCCTATGAAAAACACGCCCGAACGAATCGCCCAGAGACTTTCGCAAAAAGAGACCCCCATCTGGATCAGCCCCAGGACGAATGCGGAAAGGATGATGGCGTTGCGATGAGTCAGGCGGGATGAAACGAAGCCGGAACCCATGAGGGAAATAAAATACCCGGAAGTGATGAAAAGAAAGAGGGATCCCGCCTGGACGTGGTGAATGTCCAGGTCCTGCTCAATGACCGGCAGGAGAGGGGCGAAGATGATTCGGCTCATGAAATTGAGAAAAAAAATGAAGGTCATGATGAGAAGGGGTAGGATGACGGCCCCGAAGGCGTCGCATGGATCCTGGGCACCGCAGGCTTCGAATGCGCGATCTGGCTTTTGGGGAATTTTTTTGAGGGGCCTTGCCAGCATAGGCTCTCCCTTGAATTCAGGACCGTCAAGGGGCCTTGCCCTGGAGAAAAGACAGGCCCGTCGGGGGGTGGCGGGCATGCGGCTTTCACCGGATGCCATCCCTGCATGCCCTCTGTGCAGGAGGTGTCCGGGCAATCCCGTAAAGGCATGGTCGGCGATCTGTTCAGGTTTTAGGGAAGGCGCGGCCTCTTGCGGGTGCTTATGATTTGTCGAGACTATTTTTTATGCCACAGTCAGGAGGCTCTGACAAGCCCTATTATGAGGGAGGCGGGCACGCGCCTCCTTCCGTCGTAACGGCTCGACTTCATGGAGGGCCTTTAATCTTCATTCCGGGTGGAAGATTCCAAAGGCGTTCCGCGTTGCCATGGGCCACGTCATGCGCCACATCGGGAGGTAAATCGCGCATGGCCTTTTGCCAGTAAGTCATCTGATCCATATAAAAATCTCTCCAATGCCTCCCCCAAACGTTGTCGAGTGCGAATATAAACCTTTTCGAATACTGCAATAGGAGCGCTCTCCATTCAGGGGCCAGCGTCGCACCATCAAACATATTCACCCAGGGTTGATCGGAGTGGGCGGCGATGACGGGATTGGCATGTGCGGTCAGGAAATGGATGTTCCGATGATTTTCTATGAGCCTGCGCACCTCCGTCGCATCCAGTTGGCCCATATGATTCAGGGCAAAGGCCTGTTCGGAATGGGCGTTGAGCAGTTCCTCCATCTCTGCCATCATATGCCTTCTCTTTTCCTCTTTGAGTGATTGGAACTCGATGTGGATTACAAAGGGCCAGCCGTGATCGATCGCCACGTTCAAGGCCGCCTGCACCCGTTGGTCACCGGGATAGACCATGACTTCGGGGGCCTTGTCGCCTTTTTTTGTATGGGCCATCAGCACCTCGGCCATGGCCCTGAAGCGCCCGCTTTCGACTTGTTTTCGCAGGTTTTTATAGTATTTGGGTTGACTTCTGTTGTTGGCCCCGCTTTTGGTTTTTAAGGCCGGCACGATTCTGCCCGAATGTGCCTCGGCAAAAGAGGCCACCTCTTCCGGGTTTCGTCCCGATCTTGCGGCAAGGATGGTGCGATAAACGCCGGCTTCGTCCATACGCTGAAGGATCAGCTCAAGATTTTCAATGTTGTGATCAACCTGGCTATGCGCATCGATGAAGTAGAGTTGATAGCCTGCTGCATCGTGCCTGTAGAAAAAAATCAAAAGAACGAAGAACAATACCAGGCAGGCGTGAGGGGTTCTGGGTCGCATATTCAAAAATCCTTTTTTTCCTTTGTCCCGTGGTCCTTTACGAATTTTAGAGGAAATTCAAACTTATGGCATCTAAGAGCGAGATGCAAAACCTGTTCAGATTTGGAGCGTCATTTCGTCCCCGCCATAAGAGATTAGTGGATATCAATATTTTTGTCGTCAAAAACCGCTGAATAAAATATGAAATATCCCTTGATACTAAACCCCTTCGGATGCTCTCAGACAAAAGGATAACGGCAGGCCTCGACTTGCACGTTCCATGAAAAGCAACCCTAAAATACATTAAATTTTGTGCTGAAATACGGTGTTCACCCCATTGAATGGGCCTTTCATAAGGAATATCTTAAAATATAAACGGTATTAGTTTGTGTAACAGAAGAAATCCCACGCACGTCATTTGAAGCTTTGAAAACCAATGAAACTCCCCGCGGTCCCGTCAAAGTGAACGTGTATCAACTGCGACAGTGCGCTTAATCAAAATCCGCCCTTGCACGTTATGCGCTTTGTGGCAGCTCGTTCCACCATCCCTGCTAGGCAGAAGCCTTTGATGGAGGCTGGAAATTCGTGATGTATGCTGCAATCTACCCTGTGGGACCCTGCAAGAGAGCAGGTTTTCATTACCGTTAAACGGAAGAGGAACTAGAGACAGTAAACAGTCACGAAGGAGGAGGAAAACAAAATGGCACACATAACCGCGAATATCTACAGAATTTTAGGGGCTGCTCTCTTGGTCGGCGCATCCGCATTCCTGGGCTGTGCGACTATGGAAAGGGCAGAAGTGTCCAATCTGAAAACTCAACTGGAACAAAAGGAACAGGAAATAGCCTCGTTCAAGTCGACCGTCGAGGAAAAAGACTCGGTCATTGATCAATATGAGACAAAACTCGACATACAGAACAGGGTTGCCACCGAAGCCGAGATGCGTGCAAGGGAGGCGGAGCAAAGAGAAAGAGATGCCACCGACGCAATGGCCTCTGCTGATGCACCCTTGCTTCCACCGGATGCAAAACCTGGTGAATGTTATGCAAGGGTTTTCGCCCCGCCTGTCTATGTAACTGAGACTGAAACGGTTTTGAAAAAAGAAGACTCGGAAAGAGTGGAAATTATCCCGGCCAGGTACGACTGGGTCGAGGAAAAGGTGCTTGTCAAGGAAGCCTCTTCTCGAGTCGAGGTCGTGCCGGCAAAGTACGCCTGGGTTGAGGAAAAGGTGCTTGTCGAAGAGGCCTCAAAGCGTATGGTGGAAGTGCCCGCCAAATATGGATGGGTCGAGGAGAAAATTCTGGTTAAACCGGCCCACACGACATGGAAAAAGGGTCGCGGTCTCATAGAAAAAGTGGATAACTCCACGGGTGAGATCATGTGCCTGGTGGAGGTTCCGGCCTCTTACAAGATCGTGAAGAAACGCCTCCTCGAGGCGCCGGCCGCCAGCCGAACCGTGGAAATCCCGGCCTCTTACAAGATCGTGAAGAAGAGGGTTTTGGTTGAGGCACCCACCACTCGAAAGATCGAGATCCCGGCCGAGTACACCACCGTCAAGGTCAGGAAGATGGTTTCGCCTCCTCAGGAAAAGCGCATTTCTATCCCGGCCGAGTACCAGACCGTCACCCATACCAAGCTCGTATCTGATGGAAGGCTGGAATGGCGAAGGGTCCTTTGTGAAACCAATGCAACCCCTCAGATGCTATCCAAAATCCAAAATGCCCTCATGAATGCCGGCCATGATCCCGGCCCCATCGATGGTGTTCTTGGTTACCGAACAAAGGCTGCGGTCAAGTCCTACCAGAAGGAGAAAGGCCTGTTTGTCGGCGGGCTAACGTATAAAACGATCGAGAGTTTGGGTGTTCAACCGTTGCCCTAGGCCGTGATCGGGGTCCGCCCCGAATAACTGACTTTGATCATGTTTACAAAAAAGACCTCCCCCAAAGGGGAGGTCTTTTTTGTTTTTTGATGTACTTGAAACCATCCGTGGACCCAGACTTGAAAAACAGCATGGCTTCGGCTCCCGGAAGGCCGTTCTTGGTCCCTCCGAGAGACAACACGTCCAAGTCGGTATCTGTCGTTTTCAGGGAAATACCCAGGGCCACGCAAGCTGTATAGAGGCTTGTCTTGCGACACAATTATTGTGATCTACCGATGAATTCGATAATTTTATCCTTATGCTGTTCGACAATGAAGGCGCCGAGTTCGGAAAGGTTGCGGTGTTCGACGAAGTCATAGTCCAGTTTTGCGGTGCTGAACTGGGGGTCGAAATTGAATGCCCCCCGCCCGAACAGATTCCTTAGAAAACCGGGCTGGTTGTATTCTTCTTCTTTGGCAAAATCATTGTAGGCCTTGTAGGATTTCAATTTGATGTAAAGAATATTGGGGCGTTCGTCGCCGCCATCGATGACATGCAAGGGTTCGTCCGCTCTATTCAGTCGCGCGATTGTTTCCTCCCCGATCGGATTGGGGATATGGTGGCGGGTCAACAGGGTTCGCAGTCCCTTATAGGCCTGATTGGAAGAGATGACGTTCTTATATTCCGGGTCGTGCTCGGCGTCGACAACGACGAGATAGCGACATCCGCGATTGATGAGAGATTCAATCCCCAGATTGTTGTAAAATCCGCCATCGGCAATATCGATATGATCGGCGTCGCAGATCTTTACACCTGTGGGGTTGTTCCTGGCGTAATTGACCGCTTCCCGGCTCAGGCCTATGCCCGCTATCTCAGAGCCCAGGGCCGGGAGATGCACTGCCGCCGCAGCGCCGGATATGGCAACCGTATCTCTGACCCTCAGGGGTTTTTCGCGGGCCATGAGATCTTTTGTATGGATATATCCCAGCGACCGGCTGCCGGAGTAGAGTCGGGTCATCTCAAAACACTCTTGGGTGACGTCAAAGCCTTCCGGCTTCCGGAAATAGACCGTGCCGTTAACAATCAAAAAGGGCCTTTGAGAATCATTGAAAAATTTTTTGTCGGCCATCGATACGTAACGGGATTTCTGGCCGTGTTCGCGCAGGAAGACCCGTGCCAGGAGTCGGCCAAAGATATTGCTAATGTAGTTGACGTTTTTCCTCGAGAGCACCGCTTCCTGCGTGAGATGGAGGGGATTGGCGAGGAGCGACTCGAAACCCTCTTCAATCAAATTGGGATGATCGGGGATGGGGTCAAAAAACCAGCGCAGATTTTCGGACATGGCAAAAGGCGTTCCGATCCAGGACCCACCCGAAACCACGGAAAGATAGTCAAAGCTCGGAATGACGCCGATATTATAGAGGCCTTTCAGGATGCCATAATTGAAAATGGCCGACCGGTAACCGCCGCCTGATAGGGCCAGGCCCAAAGTGTCGTGCTGTTTCCCTTTTGCCGCAATAAAATTCGCCTCCGGCCATCTTTGTGCGACCTGCGCACCCAGATCTCCAAATCTGGAATTGTAAGATCTCCTGTATGCCATGGCTTTCTCCTTTCAGTTTCGAGTTCTTACACGTGGCATGATCCGATCATCATTCGCGATATTAAAAAAATCCCACCCCGCTTTTTGTGTCTTCCCAAAAATTGACGGCCTCGTAAAAAGTCGCCGAGTCCTTGTTTTCGTCATTCCCGCGAAGGCGGGAATCCAGTCTTTTCAAGGCGTTGTGGACTCCCGCTTTCGCGGGAGTGACGTGATTTTCGACTTTTTACGGGTTCATCAAAAATTGACCTTCTCGTTCCGAATGCTTTTAATTTCAGGGCCGTATGAAGAACCGGGTCAAAATAGACCGCGGCTCGCTTTTTTGCTGTTGCCATAATGTCATCTCCCTGTCTTTAGACACTGTGGCGCCTTAATGAAATGATGCCCATAAGTCACTGCAAAAGCTGACGCATTCCGTAACGTGGTCGGCCGATGTAAAACGGCCTCTTTTTTTATGAATTTTTAGGGTTAACCCTTTTTCAGTATCACTGCCTTGTTAAGGAACAATTTCGGCCTCTCAACAACTGTGAGACCGGCATCATTGGTCTTTCTAATCGTATTTTCAAACGCTTTTTTTGAAACATGAAAGGGTGGCTCTACCATGAACACCTTTCCATTCGGTTTTAGAATCGCTTCTATTTCACTAAAAAATGCATCTACATGGGGAACTTCATGAACCATGTAGAACAATAGGACAAAATCAACATGCTCTGACACGGCTATTTTGTTTGGTTCGCATTTATGCAGTGTTATCCGATTTTCCAGTTCGGTTCCCTGAATCTTGTCTCTTATTTTTTTAAGCATCCCTTCCTGCAAATCCGCAGCGATAACTCGACCGGATCTGCCGACCATATGAGCCATGTCAATAGAGAAAAAGCCCGGGCCACAACCTATATCCAGGACGACCATCCCTTTTTCAATATAGTGCTCTAATATTTTTCGTGGGTTTTGTATCCATCTTCGAATCCTGTTATCGAGACTGCGGGCTATTTCAACCGGGCATACACGATTAATTCTATTGCCCATTGTCACTTTCTCCTTTAATCCGCAGGATAAGGGTTTAATTTCCAGCCGCTTGCAACGTTACAATGCCTTTTTGGATATCCTGTTGCTCTGCGGTGGGTAGACGGGTAACCGGTATTCCGACCTCGATTCCGTTTGGCTGTTATGATTCTCTGATATAAGTCAAAGGGAGACTTGCCCCTTTATCTTTATAGAAAAAGTGGATAAATCGACGGGCGAGATTATGGGTTTTCGTGGAGGTGCCGGCCTCATTCAAGATCGTGAAGAAGAGGATCATGGTTTATTCACCCGTCATTCGAAAGATCGAGATCCCGGCAGAGTGCATCACCGTGACCCACTCCAAGCTCGTTTTTGAGGGGCGGGTTTCCCCTTTAGGTTAGGGGGGGTGATGCTTTTTTTTATTCCTGATACTGTTACAGTCTGACAGGGGGATTCAACGGCCGCTCGGGCATCGCCCTTCGGCTACCGGGCTTCCACAATCATTACCGAGTCCTGTACCCTGTCGGCAAGCTTTTTCAGGCTTTCGGAGTGTCGTGGCAGTGAATTTATGACAGGATTCTTCTGCGGCATATGACCCAGCAGTTCTTTTACCTGTTCAACCTTCACGGCACAACTGGCATGTTGAAGTACGAGGATTTTCCCTTGCGTCTCGTCCAGGATTCCCAGCATGGATCTGACCACCCCCACCACTTCTCCTTTCATGTTCAGCAATGGTCCGCCGCTGTTGCCGGGCTGAATAGATACCGTGGTTTGATAACTGGCCTGATTGTCCTCCGGGCCGGCCATTTGGCTGATCACTCCGTCTGAGAGTTTCGGTGTTGTTCCGAGAATGTCCACTCGGGGATAACCTACAGTAAAGACATCGGTCCCCGGTCCGGCATCACAGGTGGCCAGAGGCAAAGCTGGAGGAAGTTGGTCCGAATTCTTCACTTTCAACAGCGCAATATCGTAGACCTCGTCTCGGAGAACCGTCCAGGCAGGTATTCTCTGGCCCACGGTGTTTATGAGAACCACCCTCTTGCTGCCCTCGATGACGTGATTGTTAGTGACAACATATCCGGACGCGAGAGGCCATGCCGTGCCGATAGAAACTTCTGAAAATCGTTCCGGAGAAGGTTTTGCGAAAGTTCCGATTGAGGAGGCCGGGACTTCGTCGCATTCCGTCTTCGAGATATTCTTTTCGATTCGAAGGCTTTCACCACGCCGATCCGTGTCACTGCCGTGCGGGATGTGCATCAATTGCTCGGTATTCCTGGATAGCCGATTCAAACCTTCTGCTTGAACGTTCAATGTCAGTGAACAAGCGATTACAAACGCGAAACCGCTCAACCATTTCAAAAAATTTTTCATGTGTACTCCTAACCTATAAATAATCGGGTGTCACCGCCACAACTGTCCAGCAGGGGGCATATCCAACGCATCAATGACCAATGCCTATACTTGGTCCTCGTCCTCCCCCGGTTCTCGCTGCCCTGGCGTGAGAGGCCAAAAAGCCTCCTGACGTTATCATGGCGTGACACAGATGCCGGGCGCAATATCTCTTCCTTTTATATGGATCGGTCCCCGGCCCCGTAAAGTTAATGCCCTTTTCAGAAAAAGGCCATCTCTTTCCTCAAAGACTCGAATAAAGTCTAAATACGGTCCTCACCTCATTCCCCCGGACTCGGGTTTTATGTATATTCATCGTAATTTTCAAGGGAAATCGCACTCCTGATCATGACGTAACGATGAGCACTCGAATTCGAAGGGGCAAAAGAGCCCCGATAACCTCACCCCCAGGTATTATTAGAGCGATGGAGATATCCGATGAGATTTGTCAGAATTTGGCTATTGGCGGTATGGTTTCTCACTTTCACGTCTTGAGGCGGGAGGAGTGGCCGTCAAATCCGAGGTGATCTCGGAGCCCCTCGCTGTCCAACTGGCCCAAGTCAAGATGATCAACCCCAAAGTCGAACCTTTATTGAAGGTCAAAGCGAGATTGAATTTTGGTGCCAATTATGCCCGGGGCAATACGGACTCGGATGATCTTTATGGCGAGGGAGCATTGGTCACCCGCACGGAGGCGAATCGCTATACCATCGGTGGCCTGTACGACCGTTCAAAGAAAGGTGATGTCAAGACCGCCGACAATATGTTCGGATATATGAAATACGATCACTTTTTCACTAAAAAACTCTATGGCTACGCCAACGCCGCCGGAGAGAAAAATGACTTCAAGGACTTGAATCTGCGGTTCGCCCTCGGCCTTGGCGCCGGTTATCAGTTCATGGAGACGAAACGGACGAATTTCTTCCTGGAAGTCGGTTTGAGCTACGTGAACGAAGATTTTATCGAGGCAGATGATCAAAATTATGCTGCAGGGCGGTGGGGTGTCAACTTTGATCACTTACTCTGGGCGGACCGTGTTCAATTCTTCCACGCCCATCAAGGTCTCGTCAGTATCGAGGACACAAACGACATGTCCATCTTGAGTCAGACCGGTTTCCGTATACCCTTTTATAATAATCTCAATGCCACTCTTCAGTTCAACTGGGACTGGGACAAATCTCCACCGCTGGGGATAGAAAAAGTGGATAAGGCCTACATCTTCACAATCGGGTATCAGTGGGCAAATTACTGACGGGAAAGAAATATAATTTGCCCAGATTGAGGATTCGGCTTGTATTGGGGCCACATCTTGTTTTGTGAATGGTATGATCTGTTAGAGTATTGTTGAAGGTTATTCGCAATGCAAAATGTGATTCCCTTACCATGATATCATGGGTTTCTTTCCCAGGGACAAGGATGGACTCAAGCCATTAACGCCAGGACGGGACCGGCATCGGAACGTTCGTGGGCATGGAGTCGCTGCAGGAGCCACCGTCGAAACGTTGATCCTTGAAGGCATAATCGATAAGCGATTCTTGAGAAGGAAACCCCGGGAGCCTGTGCGAGAATAGTCTGCCGGCATTCGGCCCGTCACGGCCATCACCCGACGTCAAAACAACAGGGCTCTGCAGGTTCGTATTTTTCCATAAAGCACATTGGGTCCCTGTCCTCGAACACATCGAGACCGTGGCTGTAAGTGCTCGCCAGGCACCCGCCGCACACCGGTCGAATGGTGCAGGTTTGGCACGCCCTGCTCCCCGAGCGGTATTGACGGGCGGGTTCAGATTCATAGAGTTCGGAAAAATCCTGTTCAAAGATGTTGCCGATGTAGGAAGGGAATTTTCGGCAGGCATGGACTTCGCCGTCGGGCAGGAGGGTGATGAAATTAAAGGCCGCACCGCATCCGAAACCGGTGCATCCCCCTGTGAGAGGTACGTCTTCCCGATGATGCAGGATGTTGATGAGGTTGTCCTTCAGGCCCATAACAGGGTTTTCCCTGCAGGCCGCGATGTACTCCTTCAGGAACACTTCATAATCCTCGACCGCCGGAAGTTTCAGATCGGCCCCTTCGCCTACCATGGACAGGCGATTGAAGGTAAAATAATCGACTTTGCCGCGAAGCACTTTCGATAAGGGCAGAATTTCCTCCATGTTCTCACTGGTGAGGGTGAGCATGACCATGGAATAGATTTTCAAATCCTTCAATATCTCCAGGAATGACAAGGTACGGTCAAAATGGCCGGGGCCGCGAATGTCGTCGTTGTGTTCTCTGAGGCCTTCGAGGCTGACCTGGAAAAAAACGGGATGTTGAATACGGATCAGATCTTCCAGCCGTTTCCTTGACGTGGGATTTCCCAGCAATCCGATGGCAAGCCCCCGCTCGGCTGCAGCACGGTACAGTTCGTCGAAGTGGGGATAGAGCAGAGGGTTTCCCCCCGTAAACGATACCTGGGCATTGACGTAACGGCTCCTGCAAAAATTGCGGAAGTCATTCAGGATCGAGATCGCCTGATCCAATTTTAATGGAGACCGATCGCTTCGGTCGTAACAGTGTTTGCAGTGAAGATCGCAGGCCTGGGTGACATGCCATTGGAGGGTGAAAACAGGGGAAGAAGCGTAATCTTTTTCCAGCGTCCGGTTGCTCTGAAAATGGGAGGAAGGTCGCCGGATCAAGGAGGGTGGGCGATGCAACAGGCCCCTCGATACGGCACGGTCCAGGGCACGGTCCAGGGCACCGACCGGGATAAAACCTTGCCTCGCAATGTCCAAAAGATCCAGGCTTTCGATCACGATCTTGAGAACGAGAAGATCCTCCTCGGAGGCTTTATCGATCAAGACATCGCCTGTCGCCATGTTTTTCCACAGGAGAAGCCTTTCATCACCCGCCTTCGGTATCGGGTCTGAAACGTCGCCGTTAAATGCGAAAAAAGAGGCAAGATGTCTCCAGGAAACCTCGAGGATTTCCAGGCAGGGGTTCACACACATTCGATCCGATTGCCCGGCATCCCCATCTGCCCAGGTCTTCACCCTGTTCAGGCCTGCTTCAATGCGGGCAAGCTCGAAAAGATACGCCGGCAAGGCCTCGAATTCAGAGAGGCGTAAAAAAGCGTTCCTGAAATTTTCCGGGGAAGCGTCTCCTTCTAAAGCGCTTTCGAGCTTCGACCAGGTTTCAGGGTCGATCAGAGCACGGCACTTGGGATAGATTGTCTCGAGGAGGTCGTCCATTGGCAATGAATCCTGGCACATCATAGATCCCCGTCCCACCGGGTGGGAAGAGGACCCTGTTTTCGATAGCGAAATATATAAGGTATGGGGGGTTCCTTGTCCCTGGAAACCGTACGGGTCATGGCCTCCTCGCGACGCTCGGAGTGACCTGAGTGCATTCGGCCGAGAACGTCTTCAGCCGCTCAGGATAGGACCGATCCATTTTAGCGTCGGTTTTTAGGTGTCGCCGTTCTCGGTGCAACCTGCACCGGGCAGACTACCCGCCTCAACCGCTTTTGCCGGGTTGCTCTTTCTCTGTCGGGGTGCTACCTGCACCCGATGAGCTACCGCTTCAACCGCTCTGTCCCGGCGTACTGTCACTCGGAGGCGGCTTGGGACACCCCGTCAGAGTGAAACTGGCGCCGGTCAGAAGGCCTGCGATACTCAACCCGGCAATGATCTTCTTGAGTTGCTTTGAATCCATGGTTCACCTCCCGTAAAATGTAAAGGCGAACGGCATACTCCCCTTCGGGACATGGAAAACTCCCCCCGGAAAACAAAGGCGGCACACAACCTCCTTGATATTAAAGATGAACTCCGGAAGATTTGGAATGGGTTGATCCCCTTATTTTTTTCGAATCGGAACCTTATTTTTTATGTACAGGGTGAACGGCGGCAGGGAGACTGGCAGGTTGAATATTCCGATTCTTGAGGTTTCTTGATCAGCCGGATAATTCAGCAAAATACGTGCCAAAGGCCAGGGGCTTTTATGGTAGGGAACCATCCGTATTTGTTTGGTTAATTTGGACTCAGTTTTTTTCTTGCCTTGAAATTTGTTCAATGATATTGAACAATTGTTTAAACAGCTTTATCGTGGAGATTATTTATGGACAAGAAGGAGGCAGGCCAGTACTGGGAGAACTTCATCAATGAGGTGAACGATGGATTGATTCTGATCGGGTCGGATGGAAAAATTGCGATGGTCAATTCGGCCCTTGAGCGCCTCTTGGGATATACGAACGACGAATTAATCGGCAAACCCTGCACCATCCTCTGCTGTGATGCCTGCGAACCCACACGGAAAAGTGGTCATAAGTGGTGGTGCGCCCTGTTTGAGAACGGGAAGCGCATCAAGACGAAATGCCTGGTTATGAGAAAGGATGGGTCGTATTTACCGGTCTTAAAGAATGCCTCTCTTATGAAAGACAAAAAAGGCGATAAAGTGGGGGCGGTTGAATCGATCACGGATATCTCGGAGATAGAGAGGATGGACCGGGAAATCCTTAAGCTGTCAAGCCGGTTGGGAAATGGTAAAGGATTTCAGGGCATCATCGGGAAATCCACCGCCATTCAAAAGGTTTTCCAGGTCATTGAAAAAGCGGCACAAAGTCAGGCCCCGGTCATGATCTACGGTGAGAGTGGAACCGGTAAAGAGCTCGCAGCCAGGGCCATCCACAAACTGGGGAAGCGAACGGAGGGCCCCTTTATCGAATTCAATTGCGCAGCCCTTAACGAAGGTCTTTTGGAGAGCGAGTTGTTCGGGCACATCAAAGGCGCCTTTACGGGAGCGTATAGACATCGGTTGGGAAGGTTTGAGGCGGCGCACGGGGGTGACATCTTCCTGGATGAAGTTGGCGATATGCCTTTATCCATGCAGGCAAAACTTCTCAGGGTCCTGGAGACCAAAAGAATTGAGAGAGTCGGGGACCACCGCTCTATTCCGGTTGATGTTCGGATCATTACGGCCACGAACAAAGACATCGAGGAATTGATTGCGCGAAAGGAATTCAGAGAGGATCTTTATTATCGCATCAACGCGATACCCATACCTCTTCCCCCCTTGCGAGAGCGTTTGGAAGACATCCCGCTTCTCGTCCATGCCTTCCTGGGGCGTCTTCGCTCAGCCACAAAGAAAAAAATTACCGGTCTGAGCCCCGAAGCCATGGAGCGATTTATGGATTACCACTGGCCCGGGAATATCAGGGAATTGAAAAGCGCCCTGGAGTATGCCTTCGTTGCAGGGGAGGAGGGACTCATCCAACCGCCCCAGTTACCTCCGAAAATCAGTGAAAGAAGAAGGTCCTCCGATTCGGTCCCATTTTTTGGTGGCCGCGGAGAAACCGCGGAGAAGACGGCCCTCATCGATGCCTTGCGGCAGGCCAACGGGAACCAGTCCCAGGCGGCGCGTATTCTCGGCATAAGCCGCGGAACTGTTTGGAACCGCATGCGAAAATATGGCATTAATCTGAAAAGGATACCCCACTGAGGGTTTTCGTTTGCCCCCTCTTCTGCACGGCGAAATTCTTCGATCGTGGAAAATTGATGTATGGGTGTGCCGAGATCGCGGATTGCGATCTTTTAAACCCGAGAATAACGCACCTTTTGAGAGAACATGGCCAAAAGGCTGCAATAGGTTTCTGATGGAGGCGTCCCGTTCCGCTTTCCGGAAAGAGCGTCGAAATTCCTGGAGTTTTCGGGTATCAAGATGGTAGTAGGTCCGTTGGGCGTCGATTCGATCGAGGCCCTCGTTTTCTGCATAGATAAAGGCGTAGATTTTCAGCTGGCCCCAGTGGCGGGGGTTGTCGATGGTATCGAGCCGGTCCGGATTGCGGTGGGTGGTTTTGATCTCTTCAATGAGAACGCCTGAAATCTGAAATGGGATGGATTTGACTCTACCCGAATGCATCCATGTTGACGCCTTGGCATTTTTCAATCATACTCGCATGTTCTTAATCAACCCGTAATCATTGAGGTCAAATAATGGGATTCCTAAAATTCCTCACGGGCGGAAGCCCGGAAGAAATCGAGGCCAAGGGCGATACCTATTTTGGGGCGGGCGAATACGGCGCCGCCAGACTCGAATATGAAAAGGCCCTGGGAAAACTCGAGAAGAAGGCCCAAGGGGAACCGGGCCGCACCGAGCGTGTCAGAGAAAAGATGATGCAGAGCAGAGAGGCCCTGGCCCTTTCTCACAAGTCGATGGCGGAAAACCTCATAGAGACCGAGTACTGGGACGAGGCCGATGAGAGATTGCGCCTGGCCCTGGATCTGACCAAAGACGAGGGCCTTCGGGAAGAGATTCAAAAGATCCGGGAAGAGATTCAAAAACAGGTCTCGGAAGCGGAAAGAAAAGAGTTCTCCGATGTCTTTCTTGAGGAAGACGAGGCACGGGCAAACAGGGTCGACCCGGAAGAAGGGGAATACTTTACGGCCCTGTGCAGTGGGCTTTCCGATGAGGAACGGAGGGCCTATTCCGGCTACGGTGAGGCCTTTCAAAGGGGGTTTGTGGCCCTGAACCAGGGGGATTTTGAATCGGCCGCAAGCGCCCTGACCCGGGCACTGGAAGAGAATCCCGAAAAGGGCGGTTATATCGCCCTTGAGCTGGCAACCGCTTATCTGAATCTCGGACGCCAGGATGAGGCCTACAGACTGCTGGAGGATTTCCTCACGCAGCATCCCACATCCCTGAGGGCCTGCTCCATCATGTGCGAAGTCCTCTGGGAGCGGAAAGATTTCGATCAGGCCCTGGAACTGCTGAATGCCTGCCCCGAGGAAGGGGTGGATCCTGCGGGCCATTTGTTGCTCTGGGGCGAGACCTTGCTTCAGGCCGAACGATACCGGGAGGCCGAGAATTTATTTCAGGGCTTTCTTCAAACCCGGGGCTGGGAGGAAAATGTGGCCCGTTCCCTGGCAAGGGTCTACGAGGCGGTTGGGGCGCCAGAAAAGGCCCGGAATCTGTATCTCGAAATCATGTCGAATTGCCAGAGCTGCAGGCGTGCCGTGGACCCCCGGATCAAGCGGCGATTTGCGGATATCGGGTTTGAATTGGGCGAACACACCGTGGGCATTCTTGAAATTTATCTCTCCCTTATCCAGGAGGACCCGGACCATCGAAAGGATTACTACGGACGGATCAGCGGAATTTATTCTTCCATGGGAAACGAAAAGGAGGCCAGGCGTTTTCGGGCCTTTGCTGAAGAAATCAAGGACTAACGAGCGAGGCGGACACCCTTGCACCCGGGGGTTGATCGAAATTGCCGAAACCTTTTTCGAAGGCCTCGCCCCAATTTTCGATACCAATGAGCACCAAAGCGTGCCTGTGAGGAACAACTGATGCGAAAGACCGCAGCCATTATCGTCAATCCGGTCTCGGGAAAGGGCGCGGCACTCACAAAGGCCGGAAAGGTACGCGCCATCCTTAAAAAGGGCGGGGTGAAGGCCGGACTTTTCAGGACCGGGGGCCCGGGTCATGGGCGCAAACTTGTCGAAAAATTTGCGGCCAATGTGGATGTCCTTGTCAGTGTGGGCGGTGACGGAACCTTGAACGAGGTGGTCAACGGTGTAATCGATGCCCGGTCGGATACGCCGATCGCCATGGTGCCCGCCGGCACGGCCAATGTGGCGGCCCGGGAGTTGGGTCTCCCCAAGGATTTCGTTGCCCAGGTCGAGCTGGCCGCAGAGGGGCCTGTTCGGCGCCTTGATCTGGGTTGCTCCGGGAAGCGTTGTTTCATCATGTGTGCCGGTGCGGGTCTCGATGCCGCTATCGTAGATGCCCTATCGCGCAAGCGGTCCGGGCGGCGCATCCGCATGTGGAGTTATGTCATCCCGACCATCAGGGCGGCGATATGCTACCCCTTTCCCGCCGTGAGGGTCACTGTGGACGGCGCCCTCGTCGATGCCTCCGCCGGCTTTGTGGTGATTGGTAACATGGGGCGCTACGGGGGCGTCTTTCACCTCTTCAAGGACGCCTCTGTGGAGGACGGCCTGCTGGACGTCTGCTGCTTCCACGGGAAGAGCCTCCCGGAGCTCACCCATTATGCCTGGTCGGCCTATCGGGATCGACTCTATCAATTGAAAGGGGTGAGCACGTATCGGGGCAAGCAGATTCGCCTGGAATCCAACGACCGTGTACCCCTGCAAATTGACGGGGACCCGGGGGGAGAACTGCCGATGTTGTTCACCGTCCTGCCGAAGGCGGTCGCCTTCTGTACCACTTCGGGGGCCCTCAACGTACCGTTGTTATGACCGGGGCAGGTTCAGCATCCCTGCCTCGCGTTTTGATTCGATTCGGGTTTTCCCCTAGAGCTTCCAGGAGGCGCAAAGGGTGGTGCCTGCTCCCGGAGCGGATTCCAGCGAGAAAGAACCGCCGGCTAGTTCGGCCCTTTCTTTCATGCCGGTCAGGCCGAGACCATTTCCGGAGTGCTCTTTAAAACCGGGAGACGTCGAATCAAATCCCCCCCCGTTGTCATGCATCGTCAAAAGGATCATGCCGTCAACCGTTTTCAGGGAAAGCCTCGCCGAATCGGCTTGACTGTGTTTACTGATATTGTTGAAGGCCTCCTGAATGATGCGGAAAATGACGATTTTTAAAGGCTTGGGAACCGTTTCTTCCTCAATGTGAATTTCCTTTTCGATCGTTATATCGGGGTACACGGCTTCAAACTCCCGACAGAACCAGGAAACGGTGGACAGGATGCCCAAATCATCCAGCATGGACGGCCTCAGATTTCTTTGAAGCCTGCGAACTTCTTCTATCGTTCCATCCAGCATGGCGACCACGGGTTCGAACCGTTCGGTAGGGGATGAAGACGCATCGCCGTGTGTTTGATGAATGGCGCTTTCCAGACTGAATTTTATGGCGCCCAAGGCCTGACCGATGCCGTCGTGGAGTTCAAGGGCAATGCGCCGCCTTTCCTCTTCGTGGGCCTTTAGAAGGCGTGAAGAGACCCTGCGCAGTGCATCGGTACGTTCTGCAACCCTTGTTTCCAGATCGTCATGGGCCTCCTGCAGGGCCTTTTCCGCCTGCTTGCGTTCCACAATCCGCCCCAACCTTGCGGCAATCGCATCGAGCAGATCCCTTTCCTCCTTGACGAAGGGGCCTTCGTGGGCCCTTGCCTTCTTCTCGGCGTAAAAGACCTCAAGGGTTCCTGCACGCTTTCCGCGGACAACAATATCACTTCCCTGTCTCCACTGGGACGTCCTGAAGCCGGGCGTTCGAATTTCTTTGCCTCCCAGCGTAATCCTGACGTGGGTTATCTCCGGGTATCGCCATGCGCTCGGAATGATCTCAACCGTGCCCCGAAGGATCTGCCCCAATGATGTCCCGGGCTTTTCCACCAGATGAGAAATTCCATAGAGGCAACGGAGTTCCTTGAGCCGTTCGCCAAGTTTATGCGAGGTCTTCTGAAGCTTTTCTTCGGTTTTTTTGAGCCTGAGGGCCTCTTTTTCCAGCTCTTTTATTTTTTTCCGGAGGTCCTCATCGTTGGCGTTTCCAGTCATTGGGGATTCCTTTTACTCAACCATTTCGTATAAAAATACAGGCCTGAAAAATCTCCCGTCAGGACAGCTGTGCGGCAAGTATCTCGATCAGTTCTTCCCTTAGTCACCAGTTTGAACACCTGAACACCGCGTTTCTGTCCAATCCTGTAAATCCGGTCCGTGGCCTGATCCTCTTTGGCCGCGTTCCACCATCGATCGTAGTGAATTACGACGGAAGCCGCCACCAGATCCACACCGACACCGCCTGCGCGAAGGCTTCCCAGATAGAACCGGCATGCCGGGTCATTGTTGAAGCGCTCCAGGATTTTGCCGCGATTTCGACTCGACCCGGTCAGGCTGACGAACCCGACGCCTTCCGTCTCCAGGTGCCGGGCCATCATTTCCAACATGCCCAGGTATTGACTGTAGACGATCACTTTCTGGCCGCTATCCAGACTCTCGGTCAGGAGTTCCTTGAAAAGATTCCATTTGCCTGATTCATGCTTTTCAACGGCCCCGGCGCCCCCATTGAGGAGAAAGAAATGATCGCAAATCTGTTTGAGCAGGTTGATGAGCGCAAAGATGTGGATGTAGGGTATGGGTGCCTCGCCTTCTCTGAGCGCCGCCAAAAGACCCGTTCCGCGAGAGGCTATGGCCTCCCTGTAGAGTTCGACCTGATCATCGCTGAGCGTACAGGTTCGAATATCTTCAATTTTTTCGGGCAATTCGTCAAGAACCATTTTTTTCAGGCGGCGAAGGATAAAGGGGGACGTCAGCCGGCTCAGTTCCTTTTTCGTTCCTCATCCTCGAACTGTTGGATGGGGACCACATATCTCTCCTCAAAATGTCTGTCACTGCCCAGATTCCCCGAAACCGTCAGATCCAGGAGCGCCTTGAGTTCAAAGATCGTATTTTCGATGGGTGTACCCGTAAGGCCGATCTTCATCTTTCAAAGAGGAAAAGGAGCCACTCGGCGTCCAGTTTTTGGTATTCCCGCAACGAAGAGCGCATGCCCTTGAGGGGGGGCAAGGACCGGGCCGTTTCAAGGGATGGGCCGGTGCTCTCGGCAAGGAGATCGGCGAGTCGGTGCCAGATGCTGGACCTGAAGTCCTCTTCCAGGTCTTTGTCGCCGATTTTTTTGCGCAGGAATTTGATCACCTCGCTCAATTGCAGGCTGTGGGGACGGGTCCGCTTCTTTGAAAGGGTGCAGGTGCAGAATCTATGGGGCGATGCGTGTCGGTTCCCTGGACGAAGACGGCAATACCGGGCCTTCGGTCCTCAGGCTCCGGCATGAGGGCAATGGCATGACGGTGAAATTCGTATCGGTTCAGGGTCTGAGGGGAAAAATCCTTTTTGCGGCCGGTCTTATCGGTGGAAGCGGACGCCTTCGTTTTTTTTCGGTTAAAGATGCCGTCGTCATTTTTTCAGGTATCCATAAACCGGAACCTGTTCCGGTGGTAAAAAATCGGCATTATTTCATCCCTGCAATCGCTTCCCCTATATTTCGGGCATGAGAGCGGATATTTTGGCAGGCGGCGAGGATGTCCGTATAGA
>CAZXWJ010000012.1:0-23706 GCA_964644375.1 uncultured Desulfobacteraceae bacterium
CGACCCGCTTCGTCACCTACGATACGCATGCGGATCATGGCTGGAACGCGACCTCACGGATCGCCCTCAGCCCCAGGGTCATCGAACCGCTCTGGGAATCCCGTCCGGACTGGAAAATCATCTGTGATTTGGGGAAAAAAAAGGGTTATGGGTCCTATTTTCCTTGGAAAAACGAAGAAGAGGCCATCGATCATGTAATTGAACCCCTCGATCTCACCTGTGAAGAGCTCAGGAAACATCCTGAAGGGATGATCATCGATGTCCCGCCTTTTCTCTACAAAAAATTTGATGGAGTTTTGGGCAAGATCATGCGACCAATACTCAAGGCCACAGTCTTCAGGGACTACCCGGATATGTACCGAAAATATGAGTCAAAGGGCTTTATGACCCCTTCAAAAAAGGTCGAAATCTATTCAGAGAGATTGGAAAGGCTTGGCCACGATCCCCTGCCGGTCTACAGGGAGCCAGCTGAAAGCCCTGTCTCACGCCCCGATTTGGCAAAGGATTACCCCTTTGTGTTGATTGCCGGGACCAAGCTGCCCATGTACACCCACTCCATGATGCGAAATATCCCCGGGCTTCATGAGCAGTGGCCCGAGAATTTTATTGAGATTCACCCCGACGCCGCCACGCCTCTCGGTATCCGAGACGGGGGCATGGTCCGGGTGTCGTCGCCCAGGGGACACATTCAATGCAGTGCACGGGTCACGGAAGACATTGATCCCCGGGCCGTCCAACTCCCCCATGGATTCAAGGAAGCCAATTGCAATATCCTGACGGATCATCGGGCCTGCGACCCCATCACGGGGTCACCGGGGCTGAAGTCCTCTCTCTGTAAAGTGGAGGCTGTTGCTTGAAGGGGTCATTGTGGACTCCATCGCCATTTGGATCGATTTGTCGAGACCCGCAAGCTCATTTTCGATGAGGGCAAATATTCGAAGTTGGACGTTGGACGTTCGTCTTTAAATACTATAAACACCGATTATCCGGGCGCCGTTTATTCCATTTTTGAAAAAAATTCCCATGGTCCCTCCCTAATGGGTGGTTTTCAAAGGGATGAAGGGTTACGAGGCCTCAAAGCCTCTTCTCTTCCGCCTCAAAACAGGGAAGACACAGGGTCCTCCCCTGGAACCGCCGGGTCCGGGTCTCCATGACCTTCTCTCCGCAGGCCTCACAGATCAGGCTCTCCAAAATCCTAGCCTTTTTGGGAATAGGACCCGCAGCGGTTTGCACCTCGAAGAGGTCCTCCAGTTTCGCCGACATGATGCGCTCTATTCTCGAGGCCCTGGCGCGGGTCCAAATGGTTTCTTCCTCATCCGTCAGAGGCGCTCCCGACATCTTTTTCTTCTGGAGGGCGGTCATGTCGTTATCTGCTTCTTCAGGGGGTTCGGGTCTTTTCAAGACACGAATGCCCCTTTCGTCCGATCTGCGGTAAAAGTTGAAGGCGGTTTTTCCGTAGTCCAGATGGATGAGATTCCCCTTGCCGAAGGTGCACCCGGTCAGATACTGCACGGCATCCACCGCACACATGTCGGTCTCCACAACGGCTACGACCTCCTCGTCGGGTGCCCTTTCGAATTTCTGCAAAGCGACTTCAGAAGCTCGGATTCCGATGGCCAGCCCGGGGCAACTGTGACCATGGAATTGAATCGTCTCGTCGATTAATGCCTGGCTGATTTTCTTCTCACGCATTCATACACCTCCATAAAAAAATAGTAGCAGATTAACTTTTTGAAACGCATCAACTTTAAATAGATCATGACAATCGCTATTCAAAGGGAAAATAACAGGCCACACGCCGATCCTTCCACTGTTTCAGCACGGGCGGCTCCATGTAACAACACTCCCCGGCCCGGGGGCACCGGGATACGAAGGGACAGCCATTGAGGTCCCCCCTATCCTTTTTCGTCAATTTAGATCCGCTATGTGTCCCACAGGCACTGTCCAGGAGGAGTCGGGCATATGGGTGGGCCGGTTCGGAAATAATTTTCGTTGCCGGTCCTAACTCCACCAGCGACCCCTTCAGCATGATCCCTATCCGATCACTGACCTTACGGGCAAGGCCGATGTCATGGGTCACGAAGAGCATGGTCAGGCCCCGTTCGATCTGGAGTTCCAGAAGCAATTTCATAACCTTGGCCTGTACACTCGGGTCCAAGGAACTGGTTGGCTCATCGGCCACGAGCAGACTGGGTTCCAGCACAAGGGCACGGGCCATACACACCCTCTGGATCGCCCCCATATTCAATTCATGCACGTAACGCCTCAAAAAGGCCTCGTCTGTCGAGAGATGAACATCCCGAAGAACCTGAATGATGCGTTCGTGGATTTTTTCCTTTCCCAGAGAGGCTTGGTGAATCCTAAGGGGTTCGGCCACGATCTCTTTCACCGTAAATCGGTGGCTCACGGACTCTGCAGGGTTCTGATACACAAGGCCGATCCGTCCGGCAAGGGACCGGGCGTCCCTTCGCATCCATTCCTCCATATCCCGACCGTCGAAGGTCCTTTTGCCCTTGTCGGGTCTCAAGGCGCCAGCCTGAATCATGGCAAGGGTCGTCTTGCCCGATCCCGTTTCTCCCACCAGGCTTAAGACCTCACCGCATTTCAAAGTCAAGTCCGTGGGATGCAGGGCCACCATCTCGCCATAAGATTTCCCCACTCCCCGGAGCTCCGCCAGGTCCGCAATTCCATGGCGCAGGCACCGCACAAGGTGGTCCTCGATCTTCTCCAGTGAAACGGCCTCGTACCGGCAACGATCAAGCGCCTGTGTGCAGCGGTTCTGAAAAAGGCAACCAGTGGGAGGGGCATGACCGTTTGCATGGATCGAGTCCGGGACCTGTATGTGGCTGTGCCGATAAGTGTCTCCATCTCCTCTTCCGTGCTGGTGAATCGTCCGGTAAAAGGCATCACCCCGGATTCCTCCAAGGTCCCGAGCCGTTTCCATGGTCGGGAAAGAACGTGCCAGGGCCAGGGTGTAAGGATGGAGAGGCCGAACAAGCAATTCCTTCGAGGGCAGGGTTTCCAAAATCTGACCAAGATAGAGGACCGCCATATCATCGGAGTTATGGACGGCGAATTCCAGATCATGGGTGATAAGAAGGACCGCCTTGTTTGCGGCCTTGGTGGACTGAATCACTTTGCCCACGATACCCTTATTAAACGCGTCCAGGGCCGATGTAGGTTCATCCAGGATAAGAACGTCCGGATCCAAGATTCGGCCCATGGCCAGGAGTGCTTTTTGGGCCTGGCCTCCACTGATCTGATGAGGATATCGCCCGTGATGATCCGCATCAAGGCCCATTTCCACAAGGGCCTCGGCGGCCCTGAAAAGGGCCTCTTTTTTTCCCAAACGCTTCTTTTGTATGAGGGGTTCAGCGACCTGATCAATGATGCGATGCACGGGATTGAAATTCGCGGTCCCATGCTGAAAGACCATGGCCAGGTGACTTGACCTAATTTCGTTGAGAGAGACTTCATCCCGAAAATCCAGATCCCTGCCCTTGAAACGCACGGTCCCCCGAACCAAGGCATTTGCGGGAAGCAGGCCCAGACATGCCAGTCCCAGAGACGTCTTGCCGGAACCGGACTCCCCGACAAGGGCCAAACACCGCCCACCCGCAAGACGCAGGCTTACCTCTTCCAGGGCCTGAATGGCATGGTCTCCGTCCTGATAGAGGACACTGAGTTTTTCGATCCCGAGGCTCATAAGGCACTCCCTCCAACGGATTCCCGAAGCCTGGGATCAATGATCTTTTCAAGGCTGAGGGCCAGAAAGGTGACACTCAGAATGAGAAGGGACAGGCAAATGACAGGAGGAAACAGCCAATTCCACCAGATGTCCATGTAATAAAACTGCAGGGCATAGCTGATCATCATGCCGAGGGACTTCCGCCCGGGATCAAATAGCCCGAGAAAGGCCAGTGAGGCCTCCATGAACATGGCCATACGGGCCTTGGACGTAAACCCAATGATATAGAGAGGAAACATCTCGGGAATCAGATGGCGGCAGATGATGTAGGAACTTCCGGCACCCATCTGGGCGGCGGCCTTGATATGGCCCTCCTGCCTCAAACTGAGCGTTTGGGCACGGACCCCTTTGCTCGTGGTAGGCCAACTCAAACCGGCCAGCATGACCGCCAGAATCCAGGGGTTGGGCCGAAACAGGGCAGCGGTAAAGATAAGGACCATAATCGAGGGCACGGCAAGTATAACATCGGCAAACCTCATGAGTATCACGTCCACCATGCCCCCGAACCAACCTGCAACCACTCCGACACTCACCCCCAACGCAAGGCCGAGCAGGGCGGTCCAAAGACCGAATGTCACGGTATTTCGGACGGCATAAAGCAGTTCCGAAAGGATATCCTGTCCGCCATCGTTGACTCCCAGCATATGATCGGCCGATGGCTGAGAGATAGGGACGAAGGACATATCCATGGGATCGAAGGGGGCCAGGGTCGGACCGAACAGGGTTATGCCCGCGAAGAGCACGGCGAGTCCAAAGCCCACCATGAACCAGGGATCTCTGAGTGTATTCTGTCTAAAATTAATGTGCATAATATATCCCTACACTGAAAAAAACTGAAAAGTCTGCCGATTCCAGCCCTATTTTTTATGCAACTTAGCGGGAAATCCTCGGATCCAATACCCTGTACACAACCTCTAGGCCAAGAATCACCCCCAGCACCATAAGGGAGGACATGAGCACGACGCCCCGTATCACAGGAAGGTCCCGGGCCTGAATGGCGTTGAACAAAAGGGTCCCGAGACCGGGATAGGCATTGATGCGCTCCACGACCAAGGCCCCGGTAATCATGAAGGCCAGTCTCAACCCGAAACGTGTGACCAGGGGCAGGAGGGCATTTCGTGCAGCATGGGCGTAGCGTACCCGACGCGGCGGGAGGCCTTTGGCCCTTGCGGTGGTGATATAGGGTGCCTTGATGACCAGTATCATGCTGTTACGGGCAAGCAGGAAATTGCCGGGGAAATAGGCCGCCACAAGGGTTGTCAGGGGAAGGACCAGGTGATGACCGATATCTCCAATCCGTCCCAAAAATGAGAGTTCGGCGTAGGCCGTCTCGGCCCCTGCCGCAGGAAACCAACCCAGATGCAAAGCAAAAATCAAAAGCAGAAGCACACCCGTGGTGATTTCCGGGATGCCCTCGAGCACGGTCAGGACACTGACCAATCCCCGCTCAATAAACCTGTTGCGCCGCCATGCCGCCTCCACGCCCCCTACGAAACCCATGCCCATGGAAAGCAGATGCGCGGCACCCACGAGAAGCAGGGTCCAGGGCAAGGCCTCAAAAAAAAGGGATGAAACAGGGCTCAGAAAGGCGTAGGAATACCCCCAGTTGAAGCGTACCAACTTCACAAGATAATCCCCGAAGGACTCGTCTGTATTATAGAAGGCCTTTAGCTCTGCTTCTTGTGCTTCTGAGAGGGTCACATAGGAACCGGCATACATGGCGGTCACAAAATCCCCGGGCAGGAACCTGGGAAGCGCATGGCTCAGATAGATCATGGCGAGTGCAGCCAGGCAGAAGGTTGCAACCAGGCCGAGACGGTTTTGGTATCTCCATTTTTTTGAATGGTCCATGCGTGACTATTACGGTTTCACTTAAATAAAAAAACAAAAACGGCTATTGGTGTCTAAAAAATCACGGATGATAATCAGCGCGATAGAATCTCAAGGATTCCGCCCCCACAATGCCCTTCTTATGACAACATCTGATCGAAAACGGAAGCATTGAGGTCTTGCCCTTTATTCCATCACCCCGGCGCTCAGTTTCCTATTTTATCAGGCTCATCTTGTTCTGCGCCAGGGGAATGCCCAGAGCCATTCCCCCCTCCGTATAAAACCACTTGATTCCCGACTCGGGATTATACGCGGACAGGGAATCCGGATAGTAGAGGGAAATCGCCGGGATTTCATCCGCATAGATTTCCTGACACTTAAAGACCAGGGCTTTTCTCTTTTTCGAATCCATCTCCCGCACTTGGGCCTCGAGTACATCAAGGAGGTCCTCATTACCGTCATATCGGGCGGAGTTGACCGACCCGATCGAGATCCGAGGATCGATCATGAGATTCAGGATCAAAGCGTCCCCGAGCAGGCCCCCATGACCGGATAGGGCCAATTGAAACTCCCATTTTCGAACTCTCCCGTCCGTGGTGGCCTGCTCCATGTTCAACAGGTCCACCCGAATACCCGCCGCCTCGAACTGGCGCTTCATCACCTCTCCGTCCCGGTCGGAGACAGATTCTCCGCCCACGGTAATGTTTGATGACAAGAGTTCAACCCTGAGGGCCTTGCCGTCCTTGACATAATACCCGGAAGCATCTCTCTGATACCCAAGGGATTCCAGGATCTGCCGGGCCTTATTCGAATCATGTCTATAGGTGGACGTGCGGGCATTGTAGTATTCATGATCAGGAGGCAGCAGGCCGAAGGAGGCAGGGGACCCGAAACCGCGATGGGCCCTATCGATCAACTCCTGCTGATCGACGGCGTGGGCCAGGGCCTGTCGAAATCGTTTATCGTTAAAGGGTTCGATATGGTGGTTGATCATCAATTTTTTATTCCACCCCCTGGCGTTTCTTAAAATCACCATGCCTTTCTTTTCAAGGGGCACGCCCATGTCCGGCTGGATATTGGCAAGGTCGACTTTTCCGGTATTCAGGGAAATAAAAGGCTTTCCCGTCTTGACATAGATGAGCCGTTTTACTTTGGGAACCCCCTGGTAGTAATCATCAAAGGCCTCGTAGAGATAGGTACCCGCGGTTTTGTTAAAATCAACGAATCGATAAGGTCCGCTGCCGACAAAGGCCTCGGGCCCACCAAATTTTTTCGGATCTTCCACGTTCTCCCAGATGTGCCTTGGAAGAATCGGCATGGTGCCTCCGACATAGGCCATAAAGGGGGCATAGGGCTTGGACAGCCTGATCCTGACCTTGTGATTTCCCAGGACCTCGACACCGGCGATAATTTTTATGGGGACCCACCGGTAAGGGTGTTTTTTGTAATAATTGACGCTAAAGGCGACATCCTCTGGGGTGAACGGGTTCCCGTCATGCCATTTTGCGTCTTGCCGAAGGTCGAAGACAAAGGCATTCAGTTCGGGATCATATTGCCAGGACTTGGCCAGGGCGGGTATGTACCCGGTTTGATCCTTCCAGACCAGGGTGTCGAAGACCCAACTCATCCGCACATAACCTGGTCCCCTGGGATAATGCCGGAAAGGATTCGGGTATCCCCAATCGCCTTTACTGTCTGCAATACGAATTTCATTGATCTGTGCGTGTAAACCTTGGGCAAAAGACACCAAAAGAACCAGGACAAACAGGCACATGCCAGCAGTTTTCCGACCCTTCATATTTTCTCTCCTATATTTTGTATTCAAACCTGCGCGTGCCTTCACAACGAATTGCGGAGTATGATTTGATATCTGAACTTTGCACCGGATATCTCATGCGATTCGGCATCTCTTGTGATCCCGCTAAGGCAAAATTCCACCCGTTTGGTCCTCTCACTATAGGCGAATAGGCCTTCGGGACAAAATGGTTCCACCTTTTTGAAGAACCGTTTTTTTGGTTACACGCATCCCTGGTCGCCATTGAACAGGCGTCCTGAAAAATCTTTACGTTGAGTTTTGAGCGTTAGTTCAAGGGCTCTAGCACAATTCTGTGATCCACGAGAGAAAGGGACTTGATTCTGGCTTTGAGGCGTTTTTGCTCTCCGAAGATGTTTACCATATTGATTTCTCCGTCCTCGTCTTCCAGCACATCTACGCTCTCGAAAAACAATTTCTCTTCTCCATCCTTAATGATAAACGCCGAGGATTCGCACATAATTTTCTCCTCCTTCACGATTACAATGTCCGTCAACCACTCTGACGGCCATCACTCAATCCATTTTCATGGCGGTTTCCAGTCGCTTGATCTCATGGCGAACGGCCGCTCTCTCCGCATCTGAAAGACCTTGGTCTTCCAGTCGTTTTCTCAGACTGAGCAGGAGCATCTCCTCCCGGTAATCCTTACATGTATAGTTGGATGTCTTTACCATATTGCCGACTGTCACTGCTCACGAATTCTTAAGATGGACCCCGAAGAGACACACAATACCACCTCGAGTCGATCGCGTATTTGATCGGCGTGCCCATAGATAAAAAAGCCACGAAGGCGAGGTTTTATATCTCCAAAACCTTTGCCTTCGTGGCTTTTTGAATTCAATGAATGTTTGATTCTGCCGTATCTTTCGAGGCTTCATGCCTCGATCACTTGTTCTTACCTATAATGTTTTTTCCCCTGGTTGTCAACCCAAATATGCCACCAAGGCATCATCTGTCACGCACACCTCGGGATGGCCTTCCGCCGGAGGCCTTGCGGCGGATAGCTCAACGCCTCGACCGTCACTCCTCATCGAACGATGCACTCCCCTACCCATGGTTCTGCACAACGCTTCAGGCCCAGCATCTCCTCATCGGAGAAACCCCGTTGTTTTCTTTTAAAAAAGTCCGGATTCAACAACTTGTCTTGATTTTTAAATTTCTGGAGGGCATAGAGTTTAGCCCCCTCAATAATCCGACCGATTCTCGCAATGACGTGGTCGTCAATAAAAGGTCTTACGCAGGTCGTTCTAAATTCGTAAGGCAGGCCCGATGACATGATGACTTGAATGCTTTCGAAAATCAGGTCGGGATTAAAATGCCTCTTTATCAAGGGCACATAGCTAGAGGGATGGGTTTTGATATCCATGGCCAGGTAGTTGATCGCCTTGAGTCGGATCAACTGTTCAATTACCTCAGGTCGACTTCCGTTTGTATCCAGCTTGATGGGAAAGCCCAAGGATTGTATTTTTTCGCAAATGGATATCAGATCATTTGAAAGGGTGGGCTCTCCACCGGAAATCACAACGCCCTCAAGGAGCCCCTTTCGGTCCTTGAGGAATTCAAGCACTTCAGTTTCTTTAAAAGAACGAATATCAGAAGATGCACCCGTTACAAGATCGGGATTGTGACAGTAAGGGCAGTGAAAATTGCAACCCCTAAGAAAAAGGACACAACTGATCTTACCGGGATAATCGATAAATGAATTTTTTTGAAGGCCACCCAAAATCATAGGATAGAATTTTTTAAAACACCCTTTCTTCAGCCGCAGTTTACTTTGAGGTCCGACTCTCCGAGCAAGATCTCCCGATTTTCGAAACGCTCATCCTCTGACGGCACCCGGAAGGTCTTACGCATATCGAATTCAGCACGTTTTCCGGCGTTCCATTGTTTCACCGGCCTCAGATAACCGACGACACGGGCATAGATCTCGGTCTCCGCCCCACAATGGCAACATTGAGCCTGTTCACCGTCCAAGTATCCGTGTGACGGGCATACGCTGAAGGTTGGACTCAGTGTAAAGTATGGAAGCCTGAAGTTTTTGACAACCTTCCTGATCAACCCCTTGACATTTTCAATATCTCTGATCTGCTCTCCCAGATAAATATGGAGCACCGTCCCGCCCGTGTATTTCACCTGCAAATCGTCCTGAAGGATGAGCGTCTCAAAAATATCGTCGGAGTAATTGACCGGAAGCTGTGTTGAATTGGTATAAAAGGGTGCCGCCCCCTCCAAGTATTGCTCCTCATTGGCACAGACAATTCCCGGACACTGTTTTTTGTCCAGCAAGGCCAACCGGTAAGACGTCCCCTCTCCCGGTGTGGCTTCTAGGTTGAAGATATCCCCTGTCTCTTCCTGTATTTCCGCCAAAATTTCCCGCACAAAATCCATAACCTCCAGGGAAAAGGCTCTGCCCTTTTCACTGCCTATATCGGAACCCATAAAATTGACACAGGCCTCATTCATCCCAATGATGCCGATGGTCGAGAAATGGTTTTTCCAATAAAGCCCTGTTCCCTGTTTGATCTCCCTCAAATAAAAATTGGAGTAAGGATAGAGATTTTTCTCGGTGAACATTTCTAGCACTTTTCTTTTTATCACCAGGCTATCTTTGGCAAAAAGCACCATCTTTTTCAGTTGCTTAAAAAAATCATCCTTGGTCTGTGAGAGGTAGCCAATCCTAGGCATATTGATAGTGACCACACCAATGGAACCCGTGAGAGGATTGGCTCCGAATAATCCTCCTCCCCTCTTTAAGAGTTCTCTATTGTCAAGGCGCAGGCGGCAGCACATGGATCGGGCGTCTTCGGGGCACATATCCGAATTAACGAAATTGGAGAAATAGGGAATCCCGTATTTTCCGGTCATCTTCCAGATCAAATCGAGATTGGGATTATCCCAATCGAAATCCTCGGTAATGTTGTAGGTAGGTATCGGAAAGGTAAAGACCCGTCCCCTGGCATCCCCTTCGATCATGACCTCGGCAAATGCCCGGTTCATCATGTCGATTTCGGGCTGAAATTCTCCGAAGGTCTCGCCCTGTTCCTTCCCGCCGATGATCACGTGTTGATGCGCTAGGGTGGATGGAATATTGAGATCCATCGTGATGTTGGTAAAGGGCGTCTGGAAACCCACCCTGGTGGGGATATTGATATTAAAGACGAATTCCTGCAGAGCCTGTTTGACGTCATCATAATCCAGACCGTCATAACGAACAAAGGGTGCCAGAAGGGTATCAAAATTCGAAATAGCCTGAGCCCCCGCCGCTTCCCCCTGCAATGTGTAGAAAAAATTGACAATTTGACCCAACGCCGACCTGAGGTGTTTAGGGGGAGCGCTCTCCACCTTTCCCTCTACGCCTCTGAACCCCTGCTTGAGAAGATCCTTTAAATCCCATCCAACGCAATAGACCGAAAGGAGGCTGAGATCGTGTATGTGGAAATCCCCGTTTCTATGGGCCTTCCGGATATCGGGAGGATAAATCCGGTTCAGCCAGTATTCAGAGGTGACGTCTGAGGAAATGTAGTTGTTCAATCCCTGAAGGGAGTAGCACATATTGCTGTTTTCATTTATCTTCCAATCCAGTTTTCCGATATAATTCTCTACCAGGTCGACACTCGCCTTGGCCACGATGCTTCTAATCTGTGCATGCTGTTCCCTATAAAGAATATACGCCTTGGCTGTTTTGTAATAGGGGGAATCAAGGAGAACCCTTTCCACAATGTCCTGAATCTCTTCAACGTCGGGCAAGGGATCAAGCCGCATCGCATGGGCCAGGGTCAAGACCCGAAGCGTCATTTTCTTTGCTTCCTTTTCGTCGAATTCATCCGAGGCCTTTCCCGCCTCTGCGATGGCTGAGGTAATTTTTATCGAATCAAAGGGCACAACCCTTCCGTCACGCTTTTTAATAGTCTCGAACATAAACGCCACCTTTACAATACGATTCAAGTCATGTTGGTGAAAAATTCTTTAATGAAAAGGTCAATAAAACGACCCTTGTGCGAAATGACCTTGAAAAAATGAAATTCATCAAGGTAATCTGGAAAATCATTACTAGAAGATGGGGATGAATTATCACAATATGTTGGTATCTGTCAAGGTGTTAATTCAATATATTGCGTTAAAATGCCGAACACTTCGCAACGTCTTTTTCTGATATTCAAAGGCCATAAAATCAATCACTTACTGCGTGGCCATACCCATATACCCCTGGGCGAACCCAGGCCTTTCCCATTTCAAAACAACAAACATCTTCCTTCCGCAAGGCAAGCCATGTCTCCTTTTCTAAATCACATTTTCACACGAACCCTAAACGGCCACACATCGAAATCCCAGGATATTGGAGTGGGACTGCGGTTCCAGCTTGAACCGGCTCACAAGGTCGAGAGATTTTCCCGTCACCCAGCTTCCCCCCTTGGCGATGTAACATTTTCCGCTCGATTCCGATGTATCCATAAGTGCCGTTGATGTCCACTCCCATACATTTCCGAGAGTGTCCGCAACGCCGAGGTCATTTTCCCACTCCATAAATTGGTCCACCGGAGTTGTGCGCCCGGCCGAGGTGTCCTCTATATTGCAAGCATCCTTTTCCCATCTTGTTCCCCAGGGGAAAAGATTGCCCACTGCGGTACGGGAAGCGGCTTCCCATTCATCCTCTGTGGGCAAGCTCTTCCCTGTCCATGCCGCAAAGGCCAGGGCGTCTTCCAAACTGACTTGAACCACCGGGTGGTTTCTCTTTGTGTGAAGCGTACTACCAGGGCCAAGGGGTTGATACCAACAGGCCCCGTCCACGACCCTGCTCGTGAGAGAGGAACTCCAGTTAACGGTCTCCAGACCTGTTTCCTCATCCACTTCTCGTTGAATCCGTCCATAATAAACGGTTCCGTATCCCACGCTCTCAGCAGTTGATTTATATCCCGTCTTTTCCGCAAATATTTCGAAAAGTGCATTTGTCACCGGAAATTTTCCCATGTAGAACTCGGCTAAATCGAGGTGCAGTTTTTCCCTTTCATTTGTTCCGGGACGTGTTTTTCCGACAGGATATATTCCACGAGGAATCAAAACATATTGATTAAAAAAACGGTCCATTGCGGCAAGTGAATGATTAAATTTTTCTGAGAGAAGTCTTGCATTGTCTCTGTTTTGATTGGCTCCGGGACCTACACTCAGGTTTTTTTCATCCAAATCCTCCAGCAATCGACCGCTTTCCACGGCCTTGGACAAAAGTCCTACCTCTCTAAAATCATCCGTGAACTCAGAGCTATCGATATCTCCGACGCTGCCCTCCTCTTCTTCGACCTCGTCCCCAGCCTCGATGGTTTCGAACGCTTCCTCAGCGGGCGCTTCCTCACACACTTCCTCATCAAGGGCTTCGGATTCCTCTGAAGCTTCTATTTCTTCAAGCCCCTCCCCATCGACCTCCTCGAAATCTCCTTCGAGTGCCGCCTCTTCCGGGACCTCGACCTCTTCCGTTTCAATATCCGCCGCGTCCGCTATCCCCTCAAGGTCAGCTATCGGTTCGGCTTCTGAGATCTCATCCTCGACTTCAGCCACATCCAAGACTTCCTCTTCCTCAATTTCCGGATTATCCGTGATCTCCAGCGTATCGGTATCGTCAATCTCTTCGACCTCCTCCTCGCTTGTCGCTTCGGCTTCTTCAATCGCCGATTCCATCTCATCGACAGACTCCGGTTCGACAAATTCGAAATCCTCATCCGAAAAGGCTGCCCCCCGGGTGTCGGCATCCTCCGGTCCCTCTTCAACCGGCCCCATATCAAACTCTGCCGCTCCTTCTTCTTCTGCCTCCTCGATATCGTCCAGAAATTCCTCCGGAGATAGCTCAATGCCATCCTCTTCTTCGACCTCTTCCCCAGGCTCGATAGTTTCAAACTCTCCCTCATCGGGCGCATCCTCACACACTTCCTCATCAAGGGCTTCGGATTCCTCTGAAGGTTCTATTTCTTCAAGTCCCGCCTCATCGATCTCCTCGAAATCTCCGTCAAGTGCTGCCTCTTCCGGGACCTCGACCTCTTCCGTTTCAATATCCGCCGCGTCCGCTATCCCCTCAAGGTCAGCTATCGGTTCGGCTTCTGAGATCTCATCCTCGACTTCAGCCACATCCAAGACTTCCTCTTCCTCAATTTCCGGATTATCCGTGATCTCCAGCGTATCGGTATCGTCAATCTCTTCGACCTCCTCGAAATCTCCTTCGGATGCCGTCTCTTCAGGGACCTCGACCTCTTCCGTTTCAATATCCGCCGCGTCCGCTATCCCCTTAGACTCAGAGGGAAAGGAGGCCGTCCCCCCATCACTTCCCATGAAATCAGAATGCTCTGCCAGCCAGGTCTCAGGGGACACGCGCACCTTCTCAAGAGCCTCGATTCTACTATTATCTTCCGATTTTCCTCCCGTCGTACCCCCATCCCCTGGGAGTCCCGTCCCTGCGACACCGATTTTTTCAGATAACCCGCCAATCAAATCCCGCAATTCATGGAGAACCGCCGGCTCTTGACCTTTCGAAAGTTCGCCAAGATTTTCGGATGATGAAAGGGCATCTTTGAGGGTATTGAGCGCGCCCGCCAACTGACCCAACCGGCCGGCCCCCTCCATATCCACCCCGCCTCTCAAGGCCTCAAGGGCACTATCTTTGGCCTCATCGGACATGACAAGGGTATTTGATGAACTGATGGTGATGCCCTCGGGGTTTTTTCCCTCTCTGTAGAGTTTTTTGAAGTCGGCATTTACCGAGGATTTTATACTGCTCAGATTCCTTCTTCGATTTCTTATGGTGATGGGATCAAAGGCATTCGCCCAGAGCACTCTGATCAACGAATCGGAATCAATAGATTTTACGAACAGAATGGAATCATCGTGTTCATAATGTGCACGTATTGCCTGGACCAGACGGGACTTTGTCCCCTTTTGATTCCGGTAGCCTAGATTCTCTATGGTCTCATCTATAGCCTGCAGTGTAATGACCGGGAGCACGGCACCCTCCTCTATTCTTGGTTGTCGATTCATGAACATATACGCACTATTCCTGGACTTACCCTTCCTCAAGTTGCAAGACTCATTCCATGGTATAAGATTTGCAGAAGCACACTGGATATTATGATATTGCATCAAAATGCATTCATACTAGGGCCACTTTTAACGCATTAAGTGCTAACTCAACATATAATTTTTTGTTTTGATGGACCTGTAGTAAATCATTTGTGTAACCAATCAAAAGGGGTGCGTGGGGAAAACCACGACGGCCGTCAATCTTTCGACGGCTATGGCGATGACCGAAAAGAGGACGCTGCCGGAGGACAGCTGTCCCAAGGGATACGCAACAATGGAACGGGTTATGGGTAAGGCAAAACTTTATCATCAGGCCATGACCGGCAAGATCAATATCACCCGGACCATTTTAGGCACGCCACCGGACTTTTATAGAAGGCCATATTGATCGGCCCCATAAAACCTTACAGGATTCAAGCACAAAAGATTTTGCCGGGGCAAAGGGGTAATGCCCACATGGAGGCATCTTTTCAAATGCAGGAGCAGAAACATGAGAATTACCGATACGGAAGTCATCAAAAGTGGTGAACAGGAGCTGATTGACGGCATCACAGCCGATCTTGACTGGGGAGCCATCGAAGGCATCTTTCGCGAAAAGCATGGACTAAAAATTGATGAAGACGTTGAATATAAGAGGGGCGACATAGTCGTCCATGATGGAAGGGTTGCCTATCAGTTGGACTTTGAAGTCAAAGTGACGATCGCTCTCCTTTTGGACAGAGATGGCAATTACCTTTCTGTGACCTCTGCCGGCTACTCAGACGAAAAACGAAAAGAAAATGACGTGGAAAACCCGGATGCATTGGATATATTGCCACTGGAGGTGGAAAAGGCCAAACAGACGGTGCCTTCGGCCACCGGACCTGAAGAGAGTTCAAATGATGAGACCGCTTCGTCCGTCCCCGATGAGACCTCTCCACAGGAAAAGATTTCCAGGATGGCATCCCGTGCGGGAAGAATCATGGAATCGTTATAGATTTGACCAAAAAGACTTCTCATCAAGTCAACTTTGAAATTTTCGGAAAACACTGTAACGGCTGTTTATTCATGTCGGCGCCTAAGGGTCCGCACATAAATGTGAATTTATTTTTACGCAAACCCTAAGACGGGTTCTCGAAACGTTAAATGAGGCGAATAGACGATTATGGAAATTGAGGCGGAAAAGCCCAATGAAAAAGACCTCACTCTTCGGGAGTGTTTTGACCAAGTTCTGTTGAGACATCTGGAGAGATTGATCGGGACCCCATTCGGTATCGGGGGGCTGCCCCTTAATTTGGTCAATGTTGCATCCCTTATTCTGCTCACCGAACAAATCACCCAAGAGACGGACAATTATTCAACTCCGGCGGATCGCTATACCCGGTCAACTCTTTTCGAAGAATTGTCCGAAATGGGGCTTGCTTCCGATATGGACACGTCGGGTCTACTGGATGAGATCATTAAAAAAGGATACATTGAATTGGACCAGGGAGGCGAGCTTTCACCAAATAAGCCGGCCATCAGCATGGCTCAGCTTCTCGATCGGGTCTTCCCGAGGATGCCCGGAATAAATCTTATCGCCACCCTTGCCCAGACCCTGGACGAGGCCCATTCAGGAAGTCATGACCTCGAGAGTGCCGTCAACAGATTTGATCAAATCCTGAAAATGCAGGGCGTTTCATTGAAGGCTGAAGAACCCTTCCCCAAAATCGAAGGAGAGGAGAAAACCACTCCCCCTTCCATCACCCCATACGATCGAACTGCGCAGCCTAAAAGGATGAGGCTCTCGGACATATACGATCTTCAGCCGGACCGGGATTTTCAGCCATCTTCTTGGCCTTTACCCCGAGATTCCGGCTCAACCCCGGTGCAAAGGCACGATGGCTCTGAGGATAAAATCGCCGCCGTCCTCCCCTCTTTTCCCCAGGAAGGGCCTGATCATGCAACACCCCCTGATGCCGAACAACCCTTGAACGGGCAGGGACCTGAATCTCTTGGGGTCGCAGATGGCAAGCGTCAAGGAGAAGATGGAGCTCCTCCGCCCGTCTTTGATGCCCGTGACGAGGCGAGTTTCCCCATCCATCACGATTCTTCCTTCGAAGGAATGCTGTCCAGGCAGACCGCCCCCCTCTCTCAAATTGACGGCCTGGAAAATGCCGCCGCCTGTCAGGAGCGGTCAATAGAAGCCACATCCGTAAACACTGAAGTCCGGTCGTTCTCTTCCGATCCCTCGGAGCAAGGTTTATCGTCTGAGGCCTTTGGCATTGAAACGCGACCGGAAAGGCCGGAAACTTTCACGGAACGGCAAGACGTGCCCTTCGAACCGGAGATTGCGCCGGAAGATGAAGACATAGAAAACCGCATTGCCGAATTTGAAGGCAAGTTGTCTCTTCAATGCCCTATCTGCGAGACCGGAGTCCTTACCGAAAATACGACCTCTACTGGAAAGCGGTTTTTCAAATGTACCGCCGTCAGTTGTCCTTTCATAAGCTGGGGAAAGCCCTTCCACATCACCTGCCCTCAATGCAAAAACCCCTTTTTGATAGAAGTGACCGGCAGAGAGGGTATCGCTATGCTGAAGTGTCCGAGAGCCACATGCGCCCACTGGCAAAAGCATCCTTTTGAAACCGAAAAGGCTGTTGACCGGACACCTTCGCCGTCACCCAAAAAACTTGTGAGAGTAAGAAAAGGTTCCGGCAGGGAAAAAAGAAAGGTGGTCCGAAGGCGTGTTGTGAGAAAAAGAAAATAACTATATATTGAAATGCCAGGCGCGAGCGTGGCGTCTTTTAGAGACCTAAAACTTGAGGCATTCGTGAAAAATCAAAATCGTCGTCACTACAGCGATGGTGGGTGCATATAAATATCTAAAGACACCAGGTTCCCGCCTTCTCGGGAATAACGCAAAGCCTTACTCAACCAATCCCTGAAGAACGGCCTGATAGATCATTTTCCGGCGGCTCTTTTCCTTGCCCGTTTTCTGAATATGGACCGTCACCTTTGAGACCACGTCGGCAGGACTATCGCCACTCATATTCGCCACGTATTTCTCGATCATGACGAGGCCATCTTGAAAGGGGTAGGCCTCCGTAAAGATCTCGCCCCAGGTATTGGTGTAGACAAGATCAATTCCTGAAGGACCCTTTGAGCCCTTAACCTCTTCGAAATCCACAAACACCATAATTTGGTCAACCTTCGCCTCCTCCTGCAATTTTGTTCCCATGGGCACATGGTTTGAGGTTGAGGAAAAGAATTCCTGCAGATGCCGCAGCACTTCGATCAGATCCTTGAGCATAACTCCGGAGGGGTTTGCGGGCATTTCAATGACTGTGTCGTAAGGGTCGTATATCCCATTGATCACAAGCCATGTGGAGGAACGAACGATTCTTTCGGAACTGAATATTCTAAGTTTTTCATTTGTCTTTTCAAAAGGATATCGCGTAGCATCGAAGAGCACCCATCGAGTCTTTCCCACTTTGTCTCGTCTTAGTTGAATGATACATCGATCCAGAATAATCCTTCTCCCGGTCAGCGAAGGAATCAACTGCAGCTTTTTCTGCTGCCTTGAAAAGAGCACGTAAATCTTCCTGGCCAAAACCGTCATATCCCGGTCGTTGATCGCCTGCTTTTCTTCCAGAATCTGTGCCTCTGAAAGGCGTCGGTAGGTTGAAAAGAAAAATGCATTGATTTCGGAGGACAAATTTAACCGACGGGCATAACTCCAGTGCTCGATCTGGTTGAGGTCTTTCACCAATTCTGGAGACCATTTCCATGTCTTTATGAGGCACCTGAATATTTTGCCCTTATAATCGTCGGCCCTCCTTCTGAACTGCCCTCGCGTAATTTTGGGATCCGACTTGACATAAAAGGCCTTCCTAACGAGATTCATGTCCTCATCCCTCTCCTGTCGGCGATAAAATTCCAGGATCGTTTCGATCATCAGGAGATAGGGATCCATTCCCGCCTCGCTTTTGCATCCGCTGAGGACCCTTTCCTTCAACATCTCACAGAGCAACTTACCCTCGAAAAGATCGGAGAGATACCATTCCATCATCGACATTTTTAACAGGGCCTTGAAGGGATCTTTAATGCCTTTACTCAATTGCCAGAGGGCCGTTCCCAGGAACTCCTCCCGGGAAATATCCCCAAGGAAACCAAGATCCACAAAGTCGTTAAAATCGTATGAGGCCTCCCTTGTAAGCCAGTCCTGATACTCTTGATAGTCTTTCTGGTCGATCCCGTGAGGCAAAACCCACCATAGGGGGATCTTGCCGGCTACGAGAAGCATCGTCCGATAACACTCTTCTTTCAAAAAACGCTTTTGACTCGATCCCGTGCTCTCCTCATCCACACTGCCGAAATCGTTGTTTCTCACCCGATCGAGCTCCGAGACGAAAAAATGCACCTCCATATCGAACTCGCGTTCACACCAAGCGGCGACTCTTTCCGTCTTATCACTCAACTTTTGAATGGTTTCCTTTTCGAAAAGGGAAGGATCCACGCAAACCCAATAGTCATAATCGGATTTTTCGGTTTGAGCAACCGTGCCCACGCTTCCCATAACAAAAAGCGTTTCAATGATGGGGCGTTTGACAAGGTATTTTTGATAAGGAATTTTCCGCTTCCTCGTTTCCGGAAAATAGGATTCGATCAGGTCCTTTAGGTTGCGCGCCACACCTATGTTATAAACGCCGCAGCTCATACCGCCTTCAGGAACGTAGCCCGGCAGATCCGGTTCGTTAAGGCTGAGGAGGACGGGAATGAGTTCAAAGGCAATCGAGGCCTTTTCTGCATTCAGCGCATAGGCATAGTGACGCCTTTGTTGTGTATACTGCCGAAAGACCAGCTTATTTCTCCGTATCAGGTTGACATCAAATTTCGCCATCATAATTCCTTATAGATAAATACAGATTGCCTCATTCTATGATAAAGGATCATTCCTGTTTCTCTTCAATAGAGGCCTTCAAATTCTTCCTAATCAAGATGTACCCCCCGATAATGCACATGATACCGATGATAAAAATCACGTTGTTAGGGTTCATCATGCCGTAGGATACACAGAGGACACCCACCAAACACAGAAAAACAGTTAAGCCTCTTTCCATCAATTTACCGATCGGCTTGCCCTTTTGAAGATCTCCCAAGAAGGTCCTTTCACCAGGCCATGAGACAATAGCGAATGTCTATCTCATTCGAGCCTGTCTAAATATATTAAAAAAACAAATCATTTTATACGCGACTGACTCTCACTACAGCCTTTTAGCAAATCGAATCGCATTTTACAGGAAGAAGCTTCGGGCGTCCAGTCGAAGACTCAACCCGGGGCGTCTCCTTTCTTGACACATCCTTACCCAAGCCTTTATAGTTTACCGATATGCCTTTGCGCCCCGCGCATTCATGCAACAAACTGTTTTCCGGTAGTTGAGTTGATGGGGTGATCCTGGCGAGAGAGGCCCATGGAACACACATTTTCACAAGAGCAACTCAGACAAATGGCTTCCCGCTGGCTTCCAGCGCACAAGGTACCACGCCGTTTTCGGATTCATACCGATACGACTGATTTTTTTCGTGTGGATTATGACGATGTGGTGCAACTTCAAGAAACGCCCTATTTGATCAGGCATAATGCAAAGGAACTTCGCTTCGGGCTGGCGGACGAAATCAAATATTGGGTCAAGCGATCAATTGATTTAAAAGACGGTAGCCCTAAGATCATCAAACTCGTCTTTTTCGAAAAATTCATGTCAAGAATCGGCAATATTGCATTTGAATGTTTCAGAAGCCCTCGAAAAGAGGCCCGCATCCTGAAGCTGGTGGCCGATCATAAAAATTTCATGCACGGCTATGGTGCCGAAGACGAAAAAGGTAACATCGTTCGCGTGCTGGAATTCATAAAAGGTGACCCACTTTCCACCTTTCTTGAGAAGCTGGACATGGGTCACGAACGTTACTATTTCGAGTTTTTTCCCTCCATACTGGATCAATTCATGGACTGCATCCGGGCCATAGGCTTCCTTCACACCCATCGGGAAAGGCACGGGGATATCCGCAGGGATCACATTATCATTGACCGGGATACCGGTCTTTATCGTTGGATAGACTTTGACTTCAACCTGAGTCATGGGGAAAGCATATATGCGTATGATATTTTCGGTCTGGGGAATATCCTTGTCTTTCTCGTGGGCAAAGGAGATATTCTTCTCCAAGACCTTGGCAGGCAGGGGCATGCAGTGTTCGACAAATTGAATGATGATGATGTCAATATTGTGTTTCGCAACCGTTTGGTCAATCTTAAAAAACTCTATCCGTATATTCCCGAATCCATGAATCGTGTACTTCTTCACTTTTCAAATGGTGCGAACTGGTTTTACGAGCACACCTTACAGTTGATTGAAGACCTCGAGGAATGCAAGGGGTCTGCGTAAACAGAGAGGCAACATCTTATTATGGCTTCCCCCAAAAAAACGAACGACAATAAAATTCTTATCGCGGTAGACGATTCAGAGAATGCCCTTCGGGCCGTTACCTATGTGGGGCAATTGCTGGGAGGCCTGGATGCTTTCAAAATCACACTCCTCCATATCATCCCTGAACCGGAACCAGACTACTTCCCGTCCAAAAAGGAAAAGAAAAAATGGCTTTTTCATTACAAAGAAAAGACGGATGACCTTCTGGAAAATTACCGTCAAGTCCTAATTCGCGAAGGGTTCAGGTCTCAGGACATTGTCCAGCGATCCGCCCCGCTTTCCTATCCTTCCATCGCCGAATGCATTCTGGCAGAACGCGAAAAAGATTGCAGCACCACGATTGTTGTGGGAAGGCAGGGTTTTTCGAGGAGTGAAGAATTCCTTTTCGGCAGCATTTCCAATAAAATCGTCAACCACGCCCGCAACTGCACGGTATGGGTGGTGGAATGATCACCGCGGTATAGGACCTTTTACTGAAGGCCTTCGAAAAAATATAGAATTGTTTTTTGAGAGCAAGGATCGGAAACACCATTGACGAGGGAGGTATCAGCATGGAGATAAAAAAAGTTCTATGGCCCACCGATTTCTCAGAGAACGCAGCTTCAGCCCTGACTTTTGTTACATCTCTTTCGGAAAAATATCAGGCCGAAGTGCATGTTCTCTATGTGATCGAAGAGCTGGCCCTTCATGAACCCTGGTATGGGGAGTTTGATAAGACCCACATAGAAAAAATCCACCAATGGGAGGATAAGAAGGCAAGAGAAAGACTTGATGAAATCTGTGAAGCACACCTTCAGGGATGCCCTCTATATATCAAGCATGTAGCCGTGGGCAATCCCGCCGAAGAGATCCTCAAGCTTATCGATATAGAAAAAATGGACATGGTCGTCATGGCCAGCAGAGGCCGAAAATCACGTTTTGACTTCGGCAGCGTTACAGAAAAGGTGGTTAAACATTCTCCGGTAACCGTTGTGATGATTCCGGTAAGGCCCGAATAGATCTCTCATTCATGTCCGGTTTCACGTTTGAATTCATGTGGATAGCCTGAGGTGTTTCCGAATAGCGACATGGCGCAGGTCCATAAAAATTTTAAAGTTCGGATAGAACCGCATCCTCATCTCTCAAGCCCCGCGCTAGAATGTCCGCCAGGGTGACGGCATTCAGTTTTTCAAATATGGCATCAGCCGCCTCTTTCCACAAAATACGTGTCAGGCAAAATTCCGAGCGTTCACAGACCTCAGGATTCACTGAGCACTCCGTCACAGGTAAACCGCTTTCCAGCAGCGCAACGATCTCCCCTACCGTGATCTCTTCCGGGGGTTTTGAAAGCTTATATCCCCCCTTTGCTCCTCTGAGGCCTTTGACATATTTTGCCTTTTTTAGGGGAATCATAATCTGTTCAAGATACTTCAGGGAGATGCCCTGCCGGCTTGAAATTTCTTTCAGTTGAATAAATTCTCCGCCGTAATGTTTCGCCAGATCCAGCATCAACCTTGTTCCATAGCGGCTTTTGGATGATAGCTTCATCTCCCCTCTCCTTTTCTCTACCATTCTTCCCGTGAGACGAAACCCTGTTTCTCCTTTACGCTGTTAACCTGCCCCTGTTCCGAGTCAATTCACATTTTCTTTCATAATCACAAAGTGTAACATTTTCCCTGTTTATTTAATAGGTTAGATTATGCAGGGGGGGGATTCTCGATAAACCAATCAATCAATCTTCGTGCAACGCTTATTTTGTTCGGGATTTTTGGCAGATTCTCAGCACTGAACCAGGCTGCATCCACAATTTCTCGGTTGTCTACGGAGATCTCGCCTCCTGCATATCGGGCCGTAAAAGCAATCATCAGGGAATCCGGGAATGGCCAGGGCTGGCTTCCGAAGTACCGCATATTCTGGATTTCTATTCCCACCTCCTCTCTCACCTCCCGCCGCAGGCATTCTTCAAGACTTTCGCCGGGTTCAACGAAACCTGCCAGCACACTGTAAAGGTCCTCGGGAAATCGATCTGCCCTTGCCAGAAGTATCTGCCGACCCTTCAATATGGCGGCGATAACGGCGGGCGACAGACGAGGAAACCGCTTGAATCCACACTTCGGGCATATCCTGACTCTTTCTTCGAAGGAAAGGTGGGTGGAGGCACCGCAGCGGCCGCAAAATTGATTATTTCTGTCCCAGTTCATAATCTGAAACGCTCGCCCTGCCACCTGAAACATCTCATCCCCCAGAGAACCGAACAACCGGCGAAGCCCCAAAAAAGCCATGTCTTTCGAGGGGACGGCATGGGGGCTGCACTCAGCGGAATAGCAATCCATCCCGTCCAAAGTGCCAAGATATTGCCGGCGCTCAAGAGGCAGATTCATGCCCGCCGGGTCATTGACCCACGGAACCGTAACGGTTCCTGCCACTCTCTGAACGAGTAGACTGTTCCTGCGAAAAAAAAACCACCACCCCGCGCCGGATAGATCGGACGACGGGATGATTCCCGGCTCAAAATGCATAATAAATTCCCTTCTTGCCTTCCTTATGATCTTCAGAGAGAATGTAGTTCAACAAAATCATACCCACGATACGGGTTAAAACATTCTTTTTTTCTTTTCTCATTCAATCCCTCAAATGGTCTCGTATGCATCGAGAAAGAGGCAGGACAAGATCTTGGCATCTTTGAGGATGTCTCCGATCAGACAATGCTCATTGGGCTGATGGGCGGAATCGGGAGCCGTCATCCACACTGCGGCAGGTAACCCGGCCTTTCGCAAGAGGGCGGCGACCGTGCCCCCACCGATCCCCATAGGGATCCCCGCCAAACCGGAAAC
>CAZXWJ010000012.1:23716-37196 GCA_964644375.1 uncultured Desulfobacteraceae bacterium
AGAGATCCCTCACGACCCGGGCATCCGGAGGAGTCGGCTCTGCGGCATCCTGCCGCTGCACGACATCCACCCGGATCAAGAGCCCTGTCGAGTGCGCGACATCGCCTGCTATCCCTTCGATAGCGGAGAGGATCTCATCGATCCGATATTGAGGCAGAATACGGCAGTCCATATAAAACACGTCACGGCCGGGAATCGTATTGATATTAGGCACATTGCCTTCCATTTTTGTAGGCGCGAAAGTCGATGTGGCCGGTTTGAAAAGTTTATCCGTCAGGTTGAATTTCTCTTTGATGACATCAAGGGCCAGGATAAGTTTTGCCGCGCCAACCAGGCTGTTCTCGCCCTTTTCCGGGGTGCTGGCATGGCACTGAGAACCTGTAATCGTAAATTTAAGCCAAAGCATAGATTTTTCAGCCACTTCAATCATGGTTCCGCTATCATTTCCTGCGTCCGGAACGATGATCAGATCTTCGGGGTCAAATGAGTCTCCATGATGATTGAGAACATATTCCAGTCCATATCGGCTTCCGGTTTCCTCATCGGCTAAAAAACACAACCCCATCGGTCTTTTGGGTCTCAGACCCGATGCCTTTATGGCCTGCACAGCCAGATAAGAACTCACGATGCCTTGCTGATCGTCCTGAACGCCTCTTCCTATGAGTCTCTCTCCTTCAATCCGCACCAGATAAGGATCACCGTCCCATAGGGAAAGATCACCCGGCGGCACGATATCCATGTGGCTCAATACCCAAACCTTAGGTCCCTGGGCTTCTCCATTCCACAGGGCCATGAGATTGGGACGGTAACCGTCTTGGGCCTTTTCATCCGGCGCCTTGATTTCCGCCAAAAAATCCGGAGAAAGCTCTTCAAGTTTTTCTTTTAAATATGCTGTCTTCTCATGTTCCCCCTGCCCACCGTTGACGGGACCGAGGGCGGGTCTTGAAGTGAGATCTCGCTGCAGGGTGCAGACTATTTCCCTTGAATCATCGATCCACCGGAACACATCCCTTAATTTAGACATTGATTTTTCTCCCCATAATTAATTTTCTTTATCGCCTTTGAGTTCCGAAAGTCGCGCGATGTCTACCATAACCCGATCGAGCAACTCTCGGGTATTCGAAAAGTGCTTTCCTAACAACGGATTTCCGAAACGAATTTTTACTCGTTTTCTCCCCATCCCTTCGGCGTAATGGATTCCCGTCGGAATGAAGGGAATATCGAATCGCGAGTGAATCGCCCTAATCAATCCCGGATGACCGGGCCCAACCACATTTCTGTAATAGGTTCCCTCCGGGAAAATCACCATTCCTTCCCCTTTTGAAAGACAGGCGATCATATGTCTGAAAAACCGTCTGCTCGCAAGAGGGCGGGCGCGATTGACAGGAACGCCTCCAAGGGAAAAGATGAACCACCCGAAAATGGGGTTTGAAAACAACTCGATCTTAGCCATGTAATAAAGAGATCTCGGAGTGGCAAGGGCCAGCAGGGCGATATCCTCCCAGCGCTGATGTTTCGGAAGAAGCGCAAAAGCGCTCTCTTTAGGAAGACGTTCCTGTCCTTCAACCTCCAGCCTGAAACGCATGGAGAGCAAAGGCCCGGCAATGAATTTTATGGCACGAACAAGCCCGGGGCGTCTTGTCTCGACAAAAGAACCCCGCACGAAGGTTCCGACAGCCGCATCATTATTCCATTGTTTATTTTTCACCAGCTTCAAGACCGACCCGGGATCGGATGAGGAATGTGGACTATTCGACGGTTACGCTTTTTGCCAGGTTTCTGGGCTTGTCAATATCCCGGTTCAGGAACCGTGCACAATGATAGGCCAGGAGCTGACACGGGACCACAGTCAAAAGGGGATAGAGGAAATCAAGGGTCTCAGGCACTTCGATGACTTCGTCCGCCAATTCTTTGATAAGGGGATCCCCTTCATTGGCAATGGCAATCACAGGTCCCTTTCTGCTTTTGATTTCATGTATGTTGTTGACCATTTTTTCATACATGGCATCCCTTGGCGCAATGGCCACGGTGGGCATATCGGGATTGATCAGAGCAATAGGACCGTGTTTCATTTCACCTGCTGCATACCCTTCGGCGTGGATATAGGAGATCTCTTTGAGTTTGAGCGCGCCTTCCATGGCAATAGGATACTCATAATGTCTTCCCAGGAAAAGCCAGTTATTTTTCCGGTAATACTTTTGCGCAATGGCCTCGATATGGCTATCCCTCGACAGGATGCCTTTCACCTGATCCGGGAGTATGGTCAGGGCCTTAAGGGCTTCCATTCCCTCAGTTAGAGAAAGCTTCTGGTGACGGCCTAAAAGAAGGGCAAGAAGGGTCAGAATGGTCAATTGTGAAATAAAAATCTTAGTGGAAGCGACACCGACCTCCGGGCCCGCATGATTGTAGACACCGGCATCCGTAACGCGGGCAATGGAACTCCCCACCACGTTCACAATGCCCAGCAGATGGGCGTCTTTTCTCTTGGCCTCACGGAGGGCCGCAAGGGTATCCGCCGTCTCGCCGGATTGGCTGATGGCAATGATAAAGGTATTAGGCGGAAAATTGAGCTTCCGGTAACGGAATTCCGAGGCAAGCTCCACCTCGACATCGATTTCAGTCAACTTTTCGAACACATATCTTCCCACACTGCCGGCGTAGTAAGACGTACCACAGGCGACAATGACCATGTGCCTGCAATTTTTAAGTTTTTCCCATACCGGCATGATACCGCCCAACTTTGGGACGCCCTCTCCAACCTCGAGCCTGCCCCTCATGGCATTCTTAAGGGTTTCAGGTTGTTCAAAAATTTCCTTTAGCATGAAATGAGGGAAACCGCCTAGTTCGGCATCCTCCGCCTGCCATTCGACGGTTTCAGTGGCCCTTTGAACGGGCTTGGCCTGTGCCGTGGAAATGATGAATTCGTCTTGAGATAGAAGGGCCAATTCATTGTCGTTCAGGTGAACCACCTTATTGGTATACCGGACCATGGCCGAAACATCCGATGCCGCAAAATGACCATCCTCGCCCACCCCGATGATCAATGGGCTCCCCCTTCGGGCGACAACGATCTGCCCGGGAAGCTGCCGGTGGATAACGGCCATGCCGAAGGTTCCTTCGACCCGAGACATCGTCTTCCTAACGGCCTCACTCAGATCCCCGTCGAAATTAAGGGCAATCAACTGGGCCAAAACCTCCGTGTCTGTTTCCGATCGAAAGGTAAGGCCCTTTTCCATCATTTTTTTCTTCAGAAAATCGAAGTTTTCGATGATGCCGTTGTGGATGACAAAGACGTTTTTATCTTGATCCCGGTGGGGGTGAGCATTGTTTTCCGTGGGTTCCCCGTGCGTTGCCCATCTCGTATGCCCGATCCCTGAGGTTCCTTTGATGTTCATGCCGTTGATCTTTCGTTCGAGTTCGACGATCTTTCCAACGGCCCTGAAAAAATGCACGTGGTTGTTTTCCTGTACCGCCAGGCCGGAAGAGTCGTACCCTCGGTACTCCAGCCGATTCAACCCCTCGAGAAGAATGGGTTTTGCCTCTTTACTGCCTACATAACAGACGATTCCACACATGTTTACGGCCTTTCCGCGTTCATGATTTTAAGGAACTAAAATAGTGTTTGATAATTTCCCGGCCTATATCCTTGGCTCGTATCCCGAGTTTTTTTCCGTGAACCGCGAGAATAGCTATACATATTCCCTTTTCACTTTCTGCGGGCAGGGCATAGGCCGACAGCCAGTCAAACTTGTACCGATCATTGCGATCGTTTATGGTTCCGGTTTTGGCCCCCAACTCAACGCCCTTGATGGTCTTTTTGCTTCTGAGCGAGCTAAAGGCCTTTCGGCACGTGCCGGTGACGACGGTTTGCTTCATCAGGGCCTTCAAGTTTTCCGCCGTATCCGCCCTGATGATCTTCGATAATTCAGCGGGGTTGGCATGGTATACCGTCTTGTTTGAATCGTCCCGAATACGTTTAACGAGCCAGGGTTCCATCACGGTCCCATGGTTGGCGACGGCGGCAGTGATCAATGCGGCATGCAGGGGAGAAATAAGCGTGCGTTTGTTGAATCCACAAGCGATTTCAGCCAGGCCGAAATTATCTTCAGGAACTTGAATATTACTCACGGACAAAGGCAAATCAAAGGGGATTGGGAAATTGAAAAGAAATTTATCGGCGTATTCGCTGAGCAATTGTTGACCGAGGTCATAAATGCCTATTTTTCCGAAGACCGGGTTGATGGACTTCGAGAAGGCCCTTTCGAAAGAGACCTTAGTGGTATAACGCCCTCCACCTTTCCGGAGTTGGTTTTTATAAAGGGTATACCGTCTTCCGCTATAGTCGAGGGTCTTATTGGGCGTGAAGTCACGGGCCTCTATCGCCGCGGCCGCGGCAACAATCTTGAAAAGGCTTGCAGCCGGAAAATCCGCCCTCAGGCAAAGATTGCCCGTCTGTTCGGAATCACCGTTGTAAAAATTCACCAGGGCCAGGATCTGACCGGTCTCGGGTCGCATGACGACGACCGCCGCCTGATGAGTCCTGGAGCGATGCAGCAATCTCGCTACAAAACCCTGCAGACCACCGTCAATAGAGAACTCTACATTGTAAATCTTCCCCTCTTTTGAAAGGGAAGAGAATCCGGCATCCTCTTTGGGGAACTCCAGATCAATGTTTTTCAAGAAAACCGGCAGATCCTTCTTGGTCCACAGTTGAACCTTCGGCGGTTGCGGGACGTTCTCATTTGTTCGGGAGTAATCCCCCAGATAGGCAAGCAACCAGGATCCCGTAAAGAAAACCCCCACGAGCACCAGGAAAGAAGCCACGCCATAGACACCCAATCGAGGTGCTCTTTTCAAGAGATATCTCAGCCACGCCCTTCTTTTGAGCTTTTTCTGATAATTCCGCCAGGATTTCGAATGGATTTGAATCTCACTCATTTTGACTCGGGCGTAATGACCTCGGTTCCTCCCATATAAGACCTGAGGGCTTCAGGGATGACTACACTACCGTCCTTTTGCTGGTAATTTTCCAGAACGGCCACCAGGGTTCTCCCTACCGCCAGGCCGGAACCGTTCAAGGTGTGGACCAGTTGCGTCCCGCTGGTCCCCTTTTTCTTGAACCGAATATTGGCCCGCCTGGCCTGGAAATCCGTAAAATCACTGCATGAAGAAATTTCCCGATATAGGTTCTGTCCCGGAAGCCACACCTCCAGGTCATAGGTCTTGGCCGCAGAAAAACCAAGGTCACCGGTACAGAGCGTAACTTTCCGGTAAGGGAGGTCCAAACGTTCCAGTATGTCCTCTGCGTTGCCCGTCAATTTCTCCAGTTCCTCGTAGGATTCCTCCGGTCGAGTGAACTTGACCATCTCGACCTTATTGAACTGATGCTGTCGAATGAGACCACGCGTGTCCTTGCCATAGGACCCGGCCTCCGAACGAAAGCAGGGGGTATAGGCCACGTAACAAACAGGCAGATCCTCTTCCCGCAGGATCTCGTCCCGATGGATATTGGTCACGGGAACTTCCGCTGTAGGAATAAGATAAAAATCCCAGTTATCTATCTTAAAAAGGTCTTCCTCGAATTTAGGCAGTTGCCCCGTCCCGGTCATAGATGCGCTGTTGACCATAAAGGGGGGAAGGATTTCCGTGTATCCATGCTCTTTGATGTGCACATCCAGCATAAAATTTATCAGGGCTCTTTCCAGCCGAGCGCCTTCCCCCCGGTAAAGGGCAAATCTGGCACCCGCAATTTTCGCGGCCCGGGCGAAGTCGAGAATGCCCAGTCTTTCCCCGATTTCCCAATGGGGAAGCGCTTCGAATTCCATGTTCCTGATTTTTCCCCAGGTCCGTATGACGGGATTGTCCTTTTCATCGACTCCCACGGGGACCGTATCGTCCGGCATATTGGGCATGACCATAATCATGGGCGCCAGTTGCCCCTCGATTTCGGAGAGTTCGGATTCCTTTTTCTTGATCTCCGAAGAGACCTTTTTCATCTCGGCAATAACCGTCCCGGCGTCTTCTCCCCGCTTTTTCATAGCCGCGATGTCTTCACTCACCTTGTTTCGTTTGTGGCGAAGGCCTTCCAGTGCGGGCAGCAGTTCCCTTCTTTTCCGGTCGACGGACTCAAAGACGGATAAATCGGTATTATACCGGCGATTTGAGAGCATTTCCTTTATGAGATCAAGGTTCGAACGGATAAACTTCAAATCCAACATAAGGCGATTCCTCTGGTTTTCGAGCAGAAACGAATCTTGACCGTAATCCGAATCTGCGGTATTTCCGAGATAGACCGAGTCTTACCCGGATTGTCATTCGGTGCCCCTGGGAAACAGATCATGCAATAAATATTGCCGGAGGCTGAGGTAAGAAGAAAAATCTCTATTTACAAATCAGATAATGAACTTATTTTGTATAAATTAAAATATAAGTATACTTCCGTTAGGGATTTTTAACATGATTTGCGCCCCAGGGTCAATTTTTTTAAATGCATTTGATCTCTCTCATATTTTCCATTCTGCAACCATTTGACAATCGGCAAAGGGTATATCATAACGCTTAAATCTTTCAAGTTTGACGGCTTCAAAAAATGAATGATAAATTGATAGATTCATGTCCAGACGCGAATGTCTTGGAAGAGAGAGAAACCGTTCCATATTTCCCTCACTCGGCCGTATATCCTGAATAAGGGGTTTTCTGAAGATGACTGAAGTCCAAAATCGAAACCGGTCACATCCCGTGTGGCGCTTTTTAAAATCTTTGAAGTTGACAATTGCTCTTCTCATTATCCTGGCCGTTGCCTCCATATTCGGCACACTTTTACCCCAACAGGATTTATATCACTCCCTTTGGTTTCGCGTCATCATCGGCCTGTTAGCCATGAATCTCCTTGTCTGCTCCCTGGATCGGTTCCCCGTCACCTGGAGATTGTTCCGACTGCCTTCACGGCTCGATAGAGCACGCCTCTTTGAAAAACTGCCTTCGGAAAGGCTGATTGTCGTCAAAGGAGACCGAAACGATATAGCCGCCCGTATAAAAAGGATACTGAAAAGGCATTACAAAAATATAGAACACAAGATTACGGACAAAGAGGACATCCAGTACGGAGAAAAAACCCGCTATGCCTATTTCGGGGTCTATCTGGTTCACTTGAGCGTTCTTCTGATCCTTTTGGGGGGTATCATCGGTTCTCTTTTCGGGTTTGAGGGCTACGTCAATATTCCCGAAGGGGAAGCCGTAGGACATATGATGCTCTCCAAAAAGCGTGTTCCCCGCGCCCTGCCCTTTGCCATAGCCTGCGACAAATTTACCATAAACCGTTACGAAAACGGGGCACCGAAGGAATATCGTTCCGACCTGAAATTTTTCGAGGGCGACAACCTGGCCCTTGAAGGAAACCTCCGGGTCAATCATCCGATAACCTTCCGGGGCATAACATTCTATCAATCGAGTTACGGCGAAACGCCCTCTGTTCACCTTAAGATGTCAAGGCAGGACAAAAAAAATAAACCCTTAGATTATAAAGTTCGACCAAACTACCCCCTCCCATTACCTGAAAAGGAAGGGCATTTTCAGGTTATAGACGCACATGCCAATTTCCAAGGGACTCTGGGACCGGCCGTGCTGATTGCCGTTCACCCGAACGAAGGCAAAAAGCGCCAGATGTGGGTCTTCCAACACCCCGAAAACCTAAAGAAAAGATTTCCGGAAAAGATGCTTCAGTCTCCCAAATTCAATCCCTCTTCTTTTGATCCCTATACCTTTTTCCTTGAGCGTATCGATACGAGATACTACACCGTGCTCCAGGTCAGCAGAGACCCGGGGGTTTACTTTGTCTGGGCGGGATTTTCCATGATCATGATCGGGCTCTTTATCACCTTTTTTCTCTCATACAGAAGGATCTGGGTCCGGATTACCGATGATCATGGAAATGTGAAGGTGGCCGTTGCCGGAAAAACCAACAAAAATCCCCTTGGGATGGAAAAAGAAATCAAGCAACTCTTGAACAGAATTCGTCAACAATTCCAGGATGTTCAAGAAACCTAAGAGGCTTCGTCCGCGAACCTTACACAGATAAGGACCAGGACACAGGTGAAAATAGAAAACAATAAGGATACAGGCCAATGTTTAGTTCTCCTCTATTAAGTTACATTACATTCATATACTTTATATCGTTTCTATTTTATCTCATGATGATGGTCATGGGAAAAAAAAATTTCGGCCTTGTTGCAACGTTCATCACCTGTTTGGGCCTTTTAGGACACAGCTTCGCGATCATCCTCAGGTGGGTTGAGTCTTACCGGCTAGGCATTGGGCACGCCCCTCTTTCCAACCTCTACGAATCTCTTATTTTCTTTGCCTGGACGATCATCTTCCTCTATATGCTCCTGGAATGGCGTACGAAAAACAAGAGCATCGGCTCTGTTGCAGCGCTTCTTGCTTTCCTCGCCATGGCCTATGCATCTTTTTCCCCAAATATCAAAAGTCAAATCCAGCCTCTTTTACCGGCCCTCCAAAGCAATTGGCTCATTGCCCATGTCATCACCTGTTTTTTTGGATATGCGGCATTTGGATTGGCCTTTGGCCTGAGCATTCTTTATCTCTTTAAAAGGCTGGACAAAGGGCAGAGCCGGAATGTGTTTCTGGATTTCCTTCCGGGCACATCCGTCCTTGATGATCTCAGCTATCAGATGACCGTGATCGGCTTTCTCCTGTTGACCCTGGGAATTATTACCGGATCGGTCTGGGCTTATTCCGCCTGGGGCAGGTACTGGGGCTGGGACCCTAAAGAAGTGTGGTCTCTGATTACCTGGTTCGTGTATGCCCTGCTTCTCCATTCAAGGTTGATGATGAGCTGGAGGGGAAAAAGGATGGCCTTTCTCTCCATTATCGGCTTTTGCTGTGTACTTTTCACCTATTTCGGGGTCAACTATCTGCCCGGACTTCATAGCTACGCCCAGTCCTAGATCCAGGCCTGAAAACACTTCCCAAATGGGGGACATTCTGCCATACTCGCTCTCGATGTCCTATGGGGAGGTCATCTTGAGCTTCCCCTCTACCGGCTGAGATGAGTTCTCTCAGGCTTAGGCCTCTTCCTGAAAGGGGAACGAATCAACGGCTTTTTCTGCTTTTGTAACGCCAGGGTCCCTAAAGATTTCTTTTGGGGCATACCAATTGAATCTTGAATTGATGTGCCCGTCTTCATTGTGATCCGATTGTGATTTGCCTTTGTGCGGAACGGCCCCAGAAGACTGATGTACGAAAACCGGGGGAATCGTTATGTCTGACAGCTTAGATGTCATCATTGTGGACGATGATCAAACAGTGTGTGCATGGATCACCGAGGTCCTTGAAAGGTTTTATACCTGGGGTAAGGTGTACGCCTTTACAGACACAGTCGAGGCGCTATCCTTCTGCCGAGGCAGAAAGACAGGGGTGGCAGTCTTCGTTCTGGACGTATTTTTGGGGGAGAGGACCGGTTTCACCTTTCTGGAGGCCATTTCGGATAAATTCCCCATGGCCTATGAGGATACCGTCATTATTACGGGAAATGCCAATGACGACGTGGTCAACATGTGCATTGCCTCCGACATTACCCATCTCATTGAAAAACCCCTTCGCCCTTATACATTGCAGCTTGCCATCACGGCCATCGTGATGAAATACATCAAATTTGCAAAGAGGCTCTTGAGAGATCCTGATTTGGCCGACAGTGTCGCGAGATTCTAAACACTGAGGGTTAAGTCGGAACTTTTTAACACAGCCGCAATTTGTTATTTGTCGTTAAAAAGGCCACCCGCTGAATTTTGTGGTTGGTCTCACTGAAATCAAAAACAGCAAGTCATAAATGTTTGGGTTTAAGGATATGAGCAATTTTAACGGCATCTCTTAACCCGAATCATATTTGTCCTGCCGGCTACCGAAACAGGATGTCCGCCAGTGATGACCGCCAAATCTCCTTCGGCTAAATCTCCTGTTTCAACCGCCCTTTCAGATACCTTCTCAATCATGTCATCCGTATCCCGGGGATCCAAAAACAAATGGGGATAAATTCCGCGAAAAAGTGAAAGCCGCCTCACGGTAGTCAGGCTGGAGGTAAATGCAATAATGGGCTGGTTGGGTCTGAATCTGGAGATCTGTATGGCTGTCCGACCGGACTGTGTGGGCGCTAAGATGGCCGTTGCATCAAGGTGATCGGCCAATACGCAGGCCGCATACGTTACAGAGTCCGAAGTTTCCTTTTCAGGCGCCATGGTAAGATATTGATCTTGGGGGACCGCTTTCTCCGCTTCGGCCACGATGCGAGTCATATACCGAACGGCTTGAACAGGATAATTTCCGGTCGCAGTTTCTTCCGAAAGCATAACAGCATCAGTCCCGTCCAAAACGGCATTTGCTACATCCGAGGCCTCGGCTCTGGTTGGTCGAGGCGCATCCACCATGCTTCGCAGCATCTGGGTAGCGATAATAACAGGCTTTCCTAAAGCATTCGCTTTTTGAATCAATCGTTTTTGGATGATGGGAACTTCTTCTAAGGGTATCTCCACGCCCAAATCGCCTCGGGCCACCATGATAGCGTCGGCGGCATCCAGGATATCTTCATAATGATCAATGGCCTCATGTTTTTCGATTTTGGCGATGACCGGCGTATCCCTGTTTTTCTGGTGGATGATTTCTTTTATGTTTCGAATATCTGCCGCAGTTCTGACAAATGAAAGCGCGATATAATCCACATCATGACCCAGCCCAAAAAACAAATCCTCACGATCTTTATCTGTCATGGAAGGCATACGAAGGGTTCCGCTTGGCAAATTAATCCCTTTGTGAGAGGTCAGCACGCCGCCCGTAATGACCTCACAATGGATTTCAGATCCATTTACCGAGCGAACATGGAGTTCCAAAAAGCCATCTGCGAGGAGGATACGATCTCCTGCCCTCACTTCTTCGCCTAAAAGCGGATAAGAAACAGATATACGCTGTTCCGATCCTTCAACGATCTGAGTAGTAAGAATAATATGACGTCCCGATTCCAGTCGAACTCCCGGCTCCGGAATATACCCCAGTCTAATTTTCGGCCCCCCGAGGTCCTGCAATATGGCAACCGGTTTGTCCATTTCCTTGGCAATCCTTCTGATAATATGAATTTTTTGCTCATGGTCACCAAGTGTTCCATGAGAAAAATTCAAGCGGGCCACACGCATGCCGCCTGCAATCAATTCTCGAATGACCTCAGGCGATTCACTGGCCGGTCCGATGGTACAAAGGACCTTTGTCTTTGGTGTTTTTATCCCCACAGTCTATCTCCCGCTTTTTCAATCTGGTCTTCTTTTTCCTCTGAAATGGAGCGATATTGTCAAAACGCAGAGATGTTGGCTCCTTTTCCGACTCACTGAACAATCTTCAATTTGCAGATCTTACGGAAATGATGGCCATAAATCGCAAGCGTAATGGTCAGCGGAAGCATTTTAGGCCGACCATCGCCGTCACGATGCCGCTCTTTTGTATAAACTCAATCTGCCGTTGAAAAATGGAAGGCGTGTCACTGTCAAATCCCACAATGAAGCCGCCTGTCACTTGCAGTCCGGCCCGCTGCATGAGCTTTACGCTCTCCAGCAGGTCACGGTTCTTGTTCTGCTGTTTGTTGCATTCAGCCAGACTTTCTTCATTGGGCGTTTCGATTCCGATGAATACCGCATCAAAACCCGCTTCGACCATCATCTCCATCAGCGGCTCGTCATCGGCCAGATTCACCGAGGCCTCAGTGTTAAAAGGAATTTGCTTCCTGGCTTTCTGCCATTGGATGAGGGCGGGCAGAAGGTGGTTTTTCAGATAGCCTTTATTGCCGATAAAATTATCATCCACGAAAAAGACGGGTCCACGCCATCCCAGATTGTAAAGCCCGTCCAGCTCGGCGATAATCTGCTCGGCTGTTTTCATGCGTATGCGATGCCCGAATAATGCGGTGACGTTACAGAACTCACAATTGAATGGACAGCCTCGCGAAAACTGGATGCTCATCGAGGCATAATGTTTCAAGTCCATCAACTCCCACAGGGGACTAGTACATTGTATATTTCAAAATTTCGGATATAAGCGTTTCAGTTTGATACGCGCGTCATTCGTGGTAAACTGCCAATCGACCTTTGTTTGACGGTTGTTTCGATCGGCATTCCATGCCGCCACTTCAGCTCGCATCTTCTCAATACAGTCAATTCGTCCTGCAAGGCATTGTCGCTTTAAAACGCTGAGTTCAATCTCTGCTATGTCCAGCCAGCTTCCATGCTTAGGCGTATAATGTATTTCAAGGCGATCCGCCAGACTTCTGGCTTCTTCAGGGGAAAAAGCAGTGTAAAGCGAGGCCGTATTGTGTGTGTTGAGGTTGTCCATAACCAAAACTACTTTCTCAGCATTTGTATAGCGTTCTTCAATCATCTCTTTGATAAAATGTGCCCAGTCAATGCGCGTCCGCCGTTCAGTGATTTTAACCTTGCGCTTTCCCCTAAGCGGTTCTACCTCCATAAAGATGCTTGCGACTCCCTTGCGACATATTCGTCATCCATTAAAACAGGATGGCCGGGAGCTGCGGGAATAGGCTCATGCACCTCCCCGATCAACTGCATACTCGATTCATCCATGCACACAACCGGAAATTTCACGTTGTACGGACGCGCATAAACTTCGAGAATATCTTCCATCGCCGCTACAAAGCTGGCATTTTGGTCGGGCGGTATTTTCCAGTACTTGCTTAAGTGAGGCTTAAGTTCATTTTTTTTAAAGTGTTACATACCGTCATCGGAGAAACACTCGGCACCATTTTCAGTTCAACCATTTTTTCGGCCAATAGCCGTATGGTCCACCGGTTTCGACCTTCTGGTGGTTCCAAACATGCCATGTCCAAAAGCTTGGCTTCAAATTCGCCGCCGAATTGAATTTCTCGAGGAGGAATCACACGTTTTTTCCGTTCGATGGCGGCAGGAAGCCCTTCCTCAACAAATCGTTTTTTTAGGTGTTCGAGACTTCGAGGTGTTGTCCCTAAGGCTTCTGCAACCTGCGCAACGACCCACCTTGGACCATATCCTCCTGAATCAAGTAGGATCAAGGCCCGAGCATATAATACGGTACGGGCTGCCCTTTTTCCCTTAGTTGAAATAGCCTCCAATTCTTTTCGCTCTTCCTCGGTCAATGTTACTCTGTAGCGTGGTGCCATATCGCCCTCCTTGTCTGATGAAGACGACTATAGCAGATACTACATAAAATGCGAAGATTATAGTTTTACGTTGTACTAGGTGTCTTACTAATGTCGCAAAACTCGAATGTCTCGTAGATGTGCCTGGCGCAACCCTTCTCCAGATCCGCAAGGAAAGGGGGCAGGGTCAGTTCGGCCTCATTGAGTACAAAATGGTCCACATCCTCAAATTGATCGCGTTCGCTGGTGAAGAGCGGCCCGCCGGCTATGACCTTGAGATTTGCCTCCTTGCAC
>CAZXWJ010000013.1:0-36626 GCA_964644375.1 uncultured Desulfobacteraceae bacterium
ACCAACTCATTTCCAGCGATATGGAGGCTTTTCGAGAAAAAATGACCAACAAGAATGAGTTAGAATATCCGGAGATGTTGCGGAAGATGACGTCATTCGTACTCATGCGCGTCTCTGCAAAGAAAGAGGAGCGCGTCATCGAAAAGCTGTATTCGTTGAAAGGGGTAAGGGAGATCCATTCCGTTCATGGAGATGCCGACATGCTCATAAAAATCGTCCTGACGAGAGATTTGGTATCTTCCGATGCAGAAATCATTGGAAATTTTGTACACAACCAGATCAGGCAGATTCCAGGGGTAATCAGCACCCAGACCTTGATCCCGGGCTTTTCAAAGATAAAAGAGGATGGGGAGGAGTAAACCATTCCGACCCATCGTAAATCCCGCCCTGCGGGAAAGGATCCGACTTTGGTTAACCCCGAAGGAAATTTCGCTTAATTGCATTCTGGAACCACGGGGGATGAGCACTCCTTACAGGCCGCTCTGAATGGCCTGATAAAGTTCTCCGGCATGGTCTTCGAGATTTTTTTCAATGATTGCCGAATCAACCGGATCGTGCTCCCGGTAGGAAAGCATCAGGGCGTGAAGCCGATGATTGAGCGTTTCCTTCCCCAAGGAACGCAAGAGTTGGATCAGACCCGCAACCTTGCCTGCATGATAATCTTCTGCGGCCTCTTTTGTCCGCAAGGCCTCGAAAAAGCCTTCTATGACCCCCGGCAGAATAGATGCCGGCGCCCACACGGGCTCTCCCATGCCTTCCGACTTGTCCAGACGCATCTTAAGCGTCATATTCAGAAAAAAATAGGCGATGGCGGTCAAGGGGTCGATCACCCCCCCACTCTCGGAAGACACGATCGGATCATACCCCCTGACCGTGACGAGCCGGACATCGGTTCCGCCCTCATGGGAATTGACGACAAAGTCACCGGCCCCGTGATGCCAGGGGAAGATTTGCTGATAAGTCTTTGTATCGTAGTAGAGGGTCAGGATTTTCGACGCCTGCCTGATAATCTCACGGGCCTCAGGGGCCGACGCGGTTCGGTATCCCCCTTCCTGATCCCAGATGGTCATGACCTCCCGACCCGCAGGGCCTCCCGTAAAATGCCATTCGTGGAAACCCTCAAACCACTCGGAAAGAGCCATGACAAAGCCATCCACCTTTTCCCCCTTTTGAATTTTCACCTCATCCTTGATATAGGCCTCAGGGAGATAGGGAAGTTGATATTTATGATTCAGTTCTTTGAGGAGTCCAAACTCATCATCCAGCACGGCCTTTGCCTCGGGTGCGAGTGCCGCGCTGACGGCGAATTTGGCCCGATGTTCACCGTCCATGACCTCCACACTGGCCATCTGATAGAGTGAACCGTATTTTTCATAACGAATCAGAGACTTTTCGAACGCGTCGACGGCCGGCTCCCTGCCCCATAATTGACTCAGAAAACGGGCCGGCGCGCCGTCTCTGTCCCGGAAAAAAAAGTCGCAGACAGCTTGAAAAAAATCCTCCAGAGTAAAAAAAGGATGATTTTCAAAGGGGCGCAAAAGAAAGGGCCGTTGAAGCGTCTCCCGATCGACGGGGACATCCCCTTGGGCAGAGGTGAAGAGATACGTTTTTTCCATGACCAGTCCCGTTCCTCAAAAATAAAAAGTTTTTCCCTTACCAATGAATAGCAAAGTGAAACAGGAGTGTAGAAAAGATAGCCCTGGGGGTCAAGGGAAAAGGCAAGGGTCCTGTCATCTATGAATCATAGGAAAATTCATAAAGAAATCTTTTATTATGGTCGATATTGTCATCATGGAATCTTTCAACGTACTCATTGTTGATGACAACTCGATCATTCGCAGGCTGGTTACCAAGGAGCTTGAAGAAATCAAGGCAAGAGTTACTGAGGCAGAAGACGGTGAACAGGGTTTACGCACCGCCCTTTCTCGGGATTTCGATTTGATCATCTCCGATGTGGAAATGCCTCATATGGACGGTTTCACCTTCTGTCGCAAGCTCAAAGACAACCAGAAGACCAGAGGCGTTCCGGTCATCCTACTCAGCTCCCTGGACAGCGACAGTGACATTGAGAAGGGATTTCGTGCCGGTGCAGCCGCCTATGTCTCAAAATCGGAGGCCAAAACGCAGCTCAAGGAGACCATCCGGCGGATCCTCGAGAAATTCGATTTTCACCGCAGACGCCTGGTCCTGGTGGTGGATGATTCCATGACCATAAGGACGCTTGTTAAAAACGGCCTCGAAAAGGCCGGATTTCAGGTCCTGACGGCCGAAAACGGCCGTCAGGCCCTTATGCAAATCAAATCATGTCCACCGGATCTCATTCTGAGTGATATCGACATGCCGGTTATGAACGGTGTCGATCTGTGCAAATCGGTTCATGCCGATCCGGAACTTTCCGCCGTCCCCTTTGTCATCATGAGCGCCAATAGCGACCGGGCCATCATGCGCCGATTGCTTCATTGGGGGGCCGGCGCCTATCTCGTCAAGCCCTTTAATCTTGAGCAGGTGGTCATCACTGTAGAAAAGCTTTTGTCGGACCATTATCTCCTCCTTCTCAAGGAAAAAGAACGGCTGGACGCGGAACAGAAGATGATGCTGGGGAGTATCACCAGTCTCATTGTCGCCCTCGAAGCCCGCGACCACTATACGCGGGGCCATTCCGAGGCGGTAGCGATGCTTACGGCAAAAATGGCCACCCACATGAACGCGGCACAAGAAGAGATCGAATCCCTGACGATTGCCGGAAGGCTGCACGATTTGGGTAAAATTGGTGTCCCTGACAGCATTCTTCTCAAATGCGGACCGCTCACCTCGGAAGAATTCGCCGTTATCAAACAACACCCCGTCGTCGGTGCAGATATCCTGGGGTCCATTTCCAGCATCCAATACGTCCTCCCCGTCATCCTCCATCACCACGAACGTATTGACGGCAAAGGATACCCTGACGGGTTAAAGGGCGAGAGGATACCCCTGTGGGCACGCATGATGGCAGTCGCAGACACCTACCATGCCCTGACCAGTGATCGGCCTTACAGGAAGGGAATGCCTTGGGATAAGGCCCTGAGCATTATACAGGATGTTCGGGACACCCAACTCTGCCCTGAATGTGTGGATGTCTTCATCCCTATGATCTCGAATATGACGGAAAAAGAATTCTATCTCTCCGATCGAGACTAATCCGCATTTGCGTTCGCTAAATAGACGGATGATCAGAAATCTTTAAAATCCTCTTCATCCATCGGAATAATCTGATTCGGGTCGCCCTCTCTGTTTTTTTGAACCGGCAGGTTGTGATTTGCGGATTTTGCAGTCACAGAGATCTCCGCCTGCTCCGTGGTGTTCTCTTCCTCCTCAGCGGACATTGCCCCGATGGACTTTCCCTTCAGTCCCTTAGCCCCATGGACCAACGCGATGAGGTCATCGACATGCACCTTCATGCCGCCCGCCTGTGCATTCATTTGCTCGGCCGCACTGGCTGATTCCTCGGCACCGGCCGCATTCTGCTGCGTAATCCTGTCCATCTCGGCCACTGCCATGCTCACCTGCCCAATACCTTCGGATTGTTCCCTGGAGGCTTCAGCGATCTCATCGACCAGGAGACCGACCTTCGAAGAAATCTCAATATTTCCCTGGAAGGATTCTTTGGTTGCCTGGGTGAGCTCACTGCCGTTCTTCACGGCCTTGATGGTATCTCCAATGAGTTCGGCCGTATTTTTTGCGGCTTCAGCCGCGCGCATGGCCAAATTTCTGACTTCATCGGCCACGACCGCGAACCCTGCGCCTGCTTCGCCCGCCCTTGCGGCCTCGACTGCGGCATTGAGGGCCAGTAGATTGGTCTGGAATGCGATTTCATCAATCGTCTTGACTATCTTGTCTGTCTCCTGGCTGGATCGTGTAATCTCGTCAATGGCCGTTGTCATATCGCCCATGTGTTTGCTGACCTGATCCACGATGTCCTTGACTTCTGCCATCATGCCCGTGGCTTCATTGGCGTGTTCCGCATTCTGCTTCACCATGGCGGAGATTTCCTCAAGAGAGGAGGACGTTTCTTCGATGGACGCCGCCTGATGAGACGAACCCTCGGCCAGGCTCTGACTCGCCGCGGCAACCTGTTCGGATGCAGAGGCGACCTGGTCCGCTCCTTCGGTCACGCCGCCGATAACGCCGTCAATCTTGCCCACAATCTTTCTGATGGAAAAAAAGGCATACAGCAATCCGAACAGAAACGCGGCACAAATCATTCCGGCGATAATTCTGTTGGAAATCGCAGTCTGTTCCTGCAGATCTTTTTCACTCATTGCTCCCAGTTCTGCACAGACGCCATAAAGCCTTTCTTTGCCGGTATCCATCGAAGCCTTGAGTTGATCCTGCTTAACGACCTCCCCGTGATACTGTCCAAACGCGTTTCTGAGTGCTTCGCATTGGGTCTTTATCTTTTCCCCCACCTGGCTCAATTGTTTACTGCTCTGGACTCTCCCGCACCAGTCACCCATGCTCCCCTCAAGTTTCCCCAGACCTTCCTCAGCTTTCGTCCAGTTCTCCTGAGAGGCGCGATTGAAATACGAACTCACATTAGTGATCATAATTTTAGCGGCCAGGACCATCTGCTCATGCCACATTTCACCTTCATTGATTCGGGCAACCAGCGTTTCATTAATTTCGATTATCTCCTGAGCCCGCTTTTCTCTGCTCTCATCGAAAAGCACATAGGTATTGAAGAGATCCCGGTACTGGTTGATAGCCTTTTCGGCCAATTCGAGTTTCTTCCTGCCGTCCTCTCCTACCGAGCCTTTTGCCTTGATGCGGCCTACCTCGACGGTGCCCTTGTCCAGTTGCGACAGGGTCTTTTCCCGGGCGCTGTTCCGGAGTTCCTTTTCAGACCGGTAGGTAGCCAGCATGTACTGATCCGATTGTTCCTTGAATGATGTGACGATACCCTGGAACGTTTGGATGTCTTTGTAGAGCCCCATCACATGGGTTACGCGGCTGAGGCCATAATAGCCGGCCGCGCCAACGACCGCCATCAGAATAAGCATCAAGACGATTCCCGAAGCTATCCTTTTTCCTAAGGTTAGATTTCGAAACATTGGGCTATTCTCCTTTTTGGTAGACTTATCGTACGATTTAAACTGACAGGCAGTGTTATTTGCAAAAATGAGGCCAGGTTATGGGATGGCGTTGAATGGGCAACGGCCCGACCGGCCGTGCTCTCTGCGGGAAACATGTCGTATGCAAATTTTCGAGACATCTCTTCCTGAAATCTTCCTTAAACGTCCCTCAGGGCGAATGGAATTCAGAAAAGCCTGAACGGAGGCGGGGTGGTGATATGGAGGGGTGGCTATTTATTCTTTGATTTTGGACAAGAAGGATGGAAAAGGTAAGGGCACCTTGTCTTTTGGGATCGTCAAGATAATGACGATTTTCCCAAAAGTGACATTTTTCAAATCATCGAGGGATAATCCTTTCGACGGCCGTATTTTCCAGCCAACCCCTTTTGTTGTCCGGCAAACGGACCAGGGTCCAACCGTCCTCCGACCTCTCGCCATCTACCATGGCTCCTTGGTGGAGTTTAAAAAGAACCGTATCACCCTCTTGCGGTCCGGCATGGACGGCGACCTCTGACGGCAGGACGACGCAACGGTTATCGGTTTCTATCTGATACCACTTCGCCCCGAAAGAAAATCCGCCAATAAGCCACAGACCAAAGATCAGCAGGAAGGTATAATAGGTCCACTCGGGTTTGACAAATAACCTCAGGGCAAGGATCCCCCAGAACAGGATATTCAGGACGATGAAAACCCACATGACCTCTTCGAGGGTGAGCCCGTCGAGCCAGAAAAAGGTCTGCCCCAGGAAATCCTGAGATTCGGTCAGGGCGTCTCTTGTCTGGTCCAGGGCATAACGAAGGTTAAATTTGAGATCCCCGTCTCTCGGAATAAAGAGCCGTGCCCGTTCATAAAAAAGGACGGCCCTGCCTTGATCCTTCTCCCGGAAATAGGCATTGGCCAGGTTATAATAAAGATGACCGTTCCTTTGCCCGTTCTCGATGACCCGTTGGTAGCCCGATATGGCCTCTTGAAACCGTCCCTCCCCGTAAGCCTGATTGGCCTTGTAAAAATATTCCTCGAGGGTATTGGGTTCGGCTGTCATGCCTCCCGGCATAGGAAAGAGGACGCAGAGCAAGCCCAGTCCCGTCATCAGGGCGATGATTCCTTTCACCGTATCTCCTTGTCGATCTTCAAGATAAGATTTTCAATATCATTGCCGGCCTCACAGGGGAGGTGACCTTTCCCGGTATAAACGGCATCTTCGAGTGCTTGCAGTATCTCCACCATCTTCTCCACAGAATCTTCCGTTGCCCCTTTGGTCTTGAGGATCTGCGAGGCCTCATCCGGCGTAAGGGCGCCCAGGGAAAGCCCTAATCGATCGTTCATATAGTCCCGGATAAAAAGGCTCAGAGCACTTGAAGAAAGGTCCTCACGGCGGCAGTTCTTCCGGAAATCCTTGGCCGCCCGTTTGGCCTTTGCTTCGACCCGGGAACCAATCGCTCTTCTCCTTAAGCTTTGAAGGCCGAAGGCGCCCAGATACACGAGGCAGGGGATCAAGAGCAACGCCCAGAAGGCCCATCCCTGTGGCCGCAGTCGAGACGTCTTCAAAAAATCCTTCATGCCCGTGTGTACGGGAAGGATATCTCGTCCAATCTGAGCCACTTCTTCCTTTTCCGGGCCGGAACCCCTGTCCTTCTCTTCGACCTCTTCGGCCTTGTCGGTCGTCCTCTCACCAGGTAAGACCAAAAGTTCATGGAGGGGCGTCTTCAGTGTTCGATAGGTCCGGGTGCCCGTGTCAAAAAAAATGAGGGCCAGAGGCGGTATCTCGACACGTCCTTCCTTTTCAGGCACCAGTGCCCATTTCATGGTCTTGCCTCCTCCGATACCCTTGTCGTCAGGTTGGACCGCCATGACGGGCTGGTCCGCATAGACCTTGACCCGGTCAAGCGCGGGCAGGTTCATGTCGGGGATGAGATGCACGTTTCCCCTGCCCCTGACACGGACCGTCAAGGTAGCGGATTCCCCTGCTTTTACCTTGAGTGGCTGAAGAGTGGATTCCATATCAAACTCCCCCACCAGTCCGCTGAACCCCACCGGCCTTCCGGCTTCGGGAAGAGGGCTGACCGTCAATTCCAGGGGTTCGGATGTAACAACGACCGGCTTGCCTCTGTTGAAGGAAAAGAAGGGATCGTTAAACAGCCCACCGGAAGGGGATCGGTCGCCGGACTGAAGCCGGGTCATGTTCATTCTCGCCGGGTCCAACGCATAGGCGCCTTCTTTTGAAGGGACCAGGCCATAGCGAACCTCAAGGACCTCATAGGGCCGTTCATTGTAAACACTACGGTATTTCTGCGGATTTCCCAACTGGGTAAAGGTAAGGCCTTCCATTTCAGGAAGGGTCAGAGAAATATCCCTGACATCGACCCGGCGGTAGAGTTTCAGGATATAAACGGCCTGTTCTTCCACGACAACATTTTTTTTAATGAGTTCTGCTGTCAGGAACAGGGGCCCGCGATCCGTCCCCTCAATCTGAGAAGGCTTTTCGACGAGCAGTCTTACGGTGTTGCTTGCATAGGTTTTCCCTGCAACGCTCACCAAAGCGGGCCCGACCTTAAAGGCGCCGGTGTGCCGGGGTTGGAGAGCAAAGGTGTAGTCGAGTGAGGCATTGACTTGACCGTTGACGACCTCGACACGACGCGAGGTCCCTCCGCTGGTGACATGGAATAACTCCACCCCCTGGATGGTCGGGGTAGCGGACGTTTGCCGAGTCCCTGTCACGCTTATCACCATCCCGACGGTATCTGCAAGTGTGACCACAGAGCGGTCCAATTTCAAGGCCACAGACACATCGGCGTCGGCCGCCATAGGCATCAAAAAGAAAAAAAACAACAACGGCATAATGTGCCATTGGCGAAACAGTCCACTCATTCGCACGCCCGGACTCTCCCCACGGTTTTCGGTTTAGTTTTGTTGTATGTGTTTAGGACGGGTCATGGCCATCTCTTTTCAAATCCTTCACCAGTCCTTTCCCGATACAATGCCCTGCTTTTTGTCCTCTGGGACCAGAAAACGCAGATACCGGGATCGATCCTCCTTGATGTTATCCAGAAGGGCCTCCGCCTTTTTTCGATCGATGCCGGACAGGGCCTCTGCCCTTTTCTGGTCCTCCTCTCCCTCCTCTTGATGTGCAGGATCTCGAAGAGGTTTGAGTTCCCCTGACAGATCTTCCGGGGACGCCTGCTCAGACGATGGTTGTTTTTCGGCGCCCTCTTCTTGTTGCCCTTGAGGCTCCTTTCCCTTTGAATGGTCCGTTTTCCTGTCCTGAGGATCTTTTGGTGCCGCAGGCTTCTTTGATTCCGATTTTTCCAAATCCTCATTCCCGGACTTTTCGCTCTTTTTCTTGCCCTTACCCTCGTCCTTACGGGATTTTGTTTTCTCCTGTTCCTTCTTCTGCTTCTCCAGGGCCCGCAGGGCAAGCTCGAGGTTAAAGCCGGCGTCACCATGAGAAGGATCCATGGTAATAGCCTGTCTGTAATATTCCGCCGCCGATTTATAGTCCCCTTGTTTGTACGCGGTATTTCCCAGGTTATAAGCGGCCTTTAAACGGACATCCTTGTCTTCGGATCTTTTCAGGACGCTGGAAAAGGCTGACCTGGCACCCTGGTAGTCCGAATTCCGATAGGCCGCACACCCCCGATTATAGCGGTAGCGCACATCCTTGGGATGATTCATGTCCAATTCCGCGTAAGCCTTTTCAGCCTCTGCAAACCGCCCCCCGCGGTATAGGGCCTCCGGGTCTTCCGCCGCTCCTGCCGGACGGGCCTGGAATATTGCGGGGACAAGCATAAAAAGCAGAAGAGGCGGGAATATCGCCACGAACCGTTTCAATCGAAAATCCTTTCTTCCGGTCCCCTGTGTCTTGATCCCGGCCCTCATTTCAAACCTTTCTTGTTTCATCGTAATGGCTTATTTCTATAAAACGCATTTAACAATGGATGGGTCATGGTAATTTTTTTTGAAAAAATATTGCCATGGCCAAAACCATTCATTCATTATTTTCAGCTGCGTGTGTACTTCGTGCTCTTCGTGTCCTTTGTGGTTTATTGAAAATTTAGGCATGATGGTGACTCCTTACGAGACCATCGAACCTTGTTCGCGGTTCACCTAAAGCCTCTCTTTTTTTGTATTTTGAGTGATTCACGTTGGGAGGACTTTCATTTAATCCTGGAAATAACAACCGTTGGGAGTCCCCCGGTATACCCGGGGGGGTACCCTTGGTTAATCAGGTTTCCTCTCCGTCACGAGCCCCTCAAGAAGCAGCAATAAAATGGCCGCCAACACAAAAAGAGAAAACCGTTCCTCGTAGACCTTTATTTTTCCGCTTTTAAGGGCCTTGGCCTCTGTTCGTGATTTGATCCCGTCGAAGTACAGGATATCCAGATCCAGATCGCCCGCCACGGCACGCGCATAGGTTCCGCCGGTCGTGGAGGCAAGATCCCTCAGGCCCTTTTCATCGAGTCTGGAAAGGATCATTTTCCCCTGCTTGTCTTTTTTGAAACCTCCCCTTCCCCCCCCGGTCGGGATCGGTCCGCCCGACGCCTCACCCATGCCGAAAACGAAGATTCTTATGCCCTTGTCCGCAGCCTTCCGCGCTGCCTCAAGTCCCCGGTTCTCATTGTCCTCCCCATCGGTAATGAGGACGATAACCTTGTCGGTCTCTGTTTTTTCGTCAAAGGCCGACACCGCGGCCTCTATGGCGGCCCCCAAATCCGTTCCAGGCACCGGAATGAGATCCGGATCCAGTTCTCTTAGGAACAATTCAACGGCCTGATAATCCAGCGTGAGGGGGCACTGGACAAAGGCAGCGCCGGAAAAGGCAACCAGCCCGATTCGATCTCCCTGGATGACCTTGATAAAATCCAGGACCTCCCGTCTGGCCCGCTCCAGGCGATTGGGTTTGACATCTTCCACCAGCATACTGGTGGAGACATCCACCAGGACCATGATATCCACGCCCCGTTGACTCACCTCTTGATAGTGACTGCCCCATCGCGGCCCGGCCAGGGCCAGGATCAGGCAGGCCAGGGAGGCCAAAAGAAGCAGCCCCTTGATGAACCGCCGACCCTTCTGAGGGGCGCCTGTCAGCCGAGCCAGCAATTTGGGATCTGCGAAGTGTTCCAAGGTCCTTTTCCTCTTTCGGGTCTCGACGATCAAGGCCAGGGCCGCCAGCGGGACAAGCCAGAAAAAATGGAGGATCCATAAACGGGCAAAGGTCATGGTATCCTCCTCAAAATAGTCGTTCGCAAGACAAGTTCCAATCCGAGCAGAAGCAGGGCAGGGATCAAAAAATAGGGGTAAAGTTCTCTGAAATGAAAAAATTCCTTGACCTTGACCTCGGTCTTCTCCTCACGATCGATGAGATCGTAGATCTCCCTGAGCCCCCGGCTGTCGGTGGCCCGGAAGTATTTTCCCTTCCCGATATCCGCTATATGCCTTAAGGTTTCCTCATCGAGATCCACTCTTTGATGAACGATACGGCTGCCGAAAAAGTCACGGACCAGGAAAGGGGCGGGTCCCTTCCCTCCGACACCAATCGCATAGATCTTGACACCCAGGGCACTCACGGCCTCGGCCGCCTTCCCGGGGGTGAGTTCTCCCGCATTGTGCCGGCCGTCCGTCAGAAGGATCAAAATTCTGGATTTGGCCTTTAAGTCCTTGAGTCTCTTGCCGGCGACGGCAAGGGCGGACCCGATAGCCGTCCGGTCTCCGGCCATTCCGATCTTCATCTTTTCTACGAGTCCGAGCAACAGACCTTTATCCAGGGTCAGGGGAGACTGGGTATAGGCCTCCTCTCCAAAGACAACCAGCCCGATCCTGTCCATCTCTCGTTTCTTGATGAACTCGCTCACGACCTTTTGTACGGCGGTGAGCCTGGAAACCGGCTTGTCATTCAATTGAAAATCCAGGGCATTCATGGAACCGGAGGTATCCAGACAAAGCACGATATCCACCCCGGGAGACTGTATATCTCTTGAGACATTGTAGAGCTGGGGACGCGCGGCCGTGAGGACGAGCAGAACCAGGCAACAGGCCTTGAGCAACCAGGGAAGTCTATTCAAAAATCCGCCGTCGTGCCCTGCCAGGGCCTTTACCCTGGACGTTACAGAATACGTAATCCCGGCGGGCTTCCTCCTAAGGACATAGAAAAGCCAGGCCCCCACCCCCACGAAGAGCACAAAAAGGACCGGATAGGCAAACCGCAAAATCATCGGCTCACCTCCCGGACGGACGGTTCCCCCGTTGCGTCGGCCCGATGAGGGGTAGTCGCATGAATATAGTCAAGGGCCTTTTTCACATCCCCCTCTTTTCCGATTCGAGTGGGGACGGCATCTGAAAATTTAACCAGGTCCGCCCGTCTGAGCAAAGGCAGAAGGGCACGATCTTCTTCACGGTGGAGGTTTCGGAAAATCTCTTCCGTCGTAAATTCCGCTGCAGGAAAGTCTCTCAAGGCCTCCAGGTAGCGTCTGATGATCTCCGAAAAGGTAAAATAAAAGGCCTTCACGTTCCCTTCTTCGAAAAGACCCCGGCTCTCCAGCTGCTCCAGGTCCCTGCAGGCCTGAACATAAGGGGGGGCTTCGATATCCGGGAAGACGGTTTCGCCACGCCGCCTTCTTCGCCACCACAGGATTGCTGAAGCCACGAGTATGCAGCCCGCACCTCCCGCCACCCAGGGCAGAAATTGGTACCAGAGTGGCTTGATTGCAAAGATATCCTCAAGGGGACGTAGCGTCGCTTTTGACGGTTTATCACCGAGCTCGGACACCACCGTCAGGGAAAGGGGATCGGCCGTCAGGATCTGTTTCTTTCCCTCCTGATCCAGGTAGGCCAATGTGACGGGTCCCGATTTCCATGCCTCGAGCCGATCCACGAGAAGTTTGATTTGAACCTGATCCGGCCCCATGATGCGTTCGATTTCGCTCAGCCCCTCGAGGCCTTGGATTTCGATCTCTTCGGGGAGCTGAGCGCCTTCAGGAAGACTGCAGCGCAGGGTGACCGTCACCACGCTCCCGATCGTTGCAGACCTCGGGTCCAGGGAAGCGGAGAGTTTGCCGAATGTATGATCGCCGGATACTTCCGCCCAGGAAGGGCCAAACCACAAGACAACGGCCAGGATTGCGGTCAGTGCGGTGACGCTCTTTTTTGGTGATCTGCTCATGCTCGGCCGGCCCTTTCAAAAAAACCGGATACAAAAATGAAATCTGAGGTAATTGTTCAGCCTTCTGAAGCACATTTCAATTAAGGATGGGTCATGACCCCGGACTTTCATCTTTTCAAAATTTTCAACGCATGCAATTTGAGAAAGCAGGTTTCATGTCCTTCGCTTTCTTTCCTCAAAAAGGCGCATCAGAGGCTCCACCACCGGTCCATTCGTCCGCAGTCTCACCAGATCCGCGCCCGTCCTGCGAATGAGATCGGAAAAGTCAACGGCCTGTTGCCTTCGCTCCTCTTGCCATCTTTCCCTAAGCCTTCTGCTCCGGGTATTGACAAGGGCCATCTCGCCTGTTTCCGGATCACGGAGGCTCATCAGCCCCAGATCGGGAATTTTTTCCTCTGCCGGATCGGAGACTTGAATCACTGTAAGGTCGTGCCTTTTTGAGGTAAGTTTCAGGGACCGCTCGAAACCGCTATCCTGACAATCCGAGATAAGAAACACAATGGCATGCCGCTTCACGACCCGATTCAAATAATTGAGGGCCACATCCAAGTCGGTGTTGAGATCCCGGGGCTCATAGGTGAAAATTTCTTTGATGAGACGCCAGACGTGAGAGGCCCCCTTTTTGGGGGGAATATACTTTTCCACCAGGGAACTGAACAGAACGGCCCCCACCTTGTCGTTGGTCCGTATAGCCAGAAAGGCCAACATACCGGCCACTTCGGCCATTAATTCCCGCTTGAACTTGGTTCGGGTACCAAAAAGGAGGGATCCGGAGAGATCCAGGAGGAGGATGACGGTCAACTCTCTTTCTTCATGGAAGACCTTCACGAAGGGCCGGCCGAACCGTGCGGACACATTCCAGTCTATGTCCCGCACATCGTCCCCGGGTTGATATTCCCGTACCTCGGCAAACTCCATGCCGCGGCCCTTGAAGGCACTCGTATACTGCCCGGAAAAGAGGTCATTAGCAAGGTGCCGGGTCTTGAAATGAAATCCCTGGATCTTTTTCAGCAGTTCCGCCGAGAGCATCTCAAGGGACCTCGATCCGTTCCAGAAGAATCCCGATCAGATCATCGGTGCTCTTTCCGTCGGCCTCCGCCTCATAGCTCAAAATAATCCGGTGTCTGAGCACATCGGGGGCCAGAGATTTGACGTCTTGGGGCGTAACATATCCGCGACCGCTCAGGAAGGCATTGGCTCTTGCGGCCAGACCCAGCCAGATAGAGGCCCTGGGGGAAGCTCCGTAACTAATCATGGGGCCGAAATCCAGACCGAAATCCTGAGGACGCCGTGTCGCTCTGGTAAGCCGCACGATATAGTCCACGATCTTTTCTTCCATATGGATGCTTCGCATGGTCTCACTGGCCGACTCGATGGAGGACACATCCACAACCCCTGAGGCCCTTTCAAAAACGCCGCCGTATACCCGTTCCATGATCGCCTTCTCTTCCTCCTCCGAAGGATAGTCTACCTTGATCTTGAGCATGAATCGGTCGATCTGGGCTTCAGGCAGGGGATAGGTGCCTTCCTGTTCGATGGGATTCTGGGTGGCAAGGACCAGAAAGGGTTTTTCGAGGAGGAAAGTCTTTTCTCCGATGGTCACCTGACGTTCCTGCATCGCTTCCAGCAGGGCACTCTGAACCTTGGCCGGGGCCCGGTTGATCTCATCGGCCAGGATGATGTTATGGAAGATTGGCCCTTTTTTCATTTCAAAGGACCCATTGTCGGGACGATAGACCTGGGTACCGAGGATATCTGCAGGCAACAGATCGGGGGTAAACTGAATCCTCTGGAAGCTCGTCTTGATCGCGGCGGCCAGGGTCTTGACCGCGGTCGTCTTGGCCAGCCCGGGAAGACCTTCGAGAAGCAGATGGCCGTCACAAAGCAGACCGATGAGCATCCGATCCAGCAGTGACCTCTGGCCCACGACAACCTTTTCGATTTCCGCCAGTATCTGGCGAAAAGCCAGATTTTCCTTTTCCACGCGTTGGGTGATTTCCTGTATATCCATCAAACTTCATCCTCCCGGCACGACCCGTTTCTTTACTTAACCCGGGCACATTTTATATATCAAAAGACCCCGTTCGTCTACCCGGATCTCATTTTGGATCAGGGATGGGCATCCACACCACGAATCATTTTTTCTCCGGCTTCGTTGCTGCACTTCATTTCTTTTCCCGCCGTGACTCAATCCCTCCTCATCCGTTATTCCAGAACCGCAAGAATGTCGCCCTCTCGCATGATAAGACCTTCTACACCGTCGATTTTGATCTCGTTTCCGCAATATTTTCCAAAAAAGAAATGTATTGTGGAAGCCGAGAAGGTTTTGGGCGCCCTGCTTCGATCAATGCGCGGATAGCGAAGGGTTCGGAAACTAATAGCCTTTAGCCTACGGCCTAAACAACCTGAACAGTTACCCTCAACCCTTCCAAGAGAAGGGCTCAACGTACTGATATGACTATTTTATTATAAAATTTTTTAAATTAAGCACAAACTTTTTAATGTCAAGACTGCAGCCGAGATTTTTCCTTTCCGGCCGATATTAAGGACAGGGTATGGATTTAGCCCTTTGAAGAGAATTTGTCATGGCCTACTCGTAGGTGAACGCATTTCAAAAATGCTACACATTTACAGGGAGGGTATCTGGGGAAAGAAGCATGTAAGCTTTTCGGGTATGAAGCCGCAGGTATATCGTTTGGGGAGTTTTCTTACGTGGAAGAGGAGGCAATAGCGGACCAAAAAAATAAGCACCCCTGATTCCAGAAGGCGCTCATTCCCTGCCGAAACCTGCGGTGGCCGGAAGCAAAGACGGTCCAATAGAGAAGGTTTCTTGAGCGTCCTCATGCTACCGGTCATGTGAGATGGATAGGCTAAACTACATGGCTTTTTTCAGGGTCTCTTCGAATTCCTTAAAAAATTTATCTTTTTCTCTCCAGTCCGGACCGAAGTGCCGGTTGAAGTAGTTTCCCAGCCTATCGAAAAGCTTTTCCCAGACCGGTTTCCCCGCGCCCAGGACGACATCTTCAAGAAACATCCTGAGTTCAGGGATCTTGTCCTTGGGTAGAAAAGAGACGGCGCCCAGTTTAATGGATTTTTTCAATGCCTCGGGGGTCAGGGCATGGGCGGTGAGCATGACCGTAGGGAACCCCCTGTCTACCGCATTCTGAAGGAGATCAAATCCGTTGACGCCCATAATATCCAGGACAACGACATCATAGGTATAACCTGCAAGGTATTGTATGGCCGTTTCATAATCCTTCGCCTTGTCGACCAGACACATATCCAGTTCTTCTGCTACGGTCTCAAGGACATCCGGTTCATCATCCACAATAAGAATACTTTTACCTTTTAATGGATTCTCTGAACTCATGGCTCTTTCTGCCTCCTTTCTCTTATTCTTGACGAATTTCAAAAGTATTGATCGCTTCAATTTAAATTCATAGCAAAAATAAGTCAAGATGCCTTACAAAAACAAAACCGCACGATTATTTTTAGGAGTCAAAGACCTTTACAGGCTGTCAGTCCTTGAACTTTGCGACGCCCCCCCTCCCTGCGCCCTTTGCCAGTGCCTCAATCCCCAGACCAGGACAACCAGGGCCAGAACTGTCGCAAGGGTTGAAATCAGGCTGATGGCCTTCAACCCACCGGCCACCCAGACCGGTCCGCCTATCATGGCACCGAGGACTCGTCCCAGTCCGGCTGCAGAGGTGTACCCTGACATCATCGTCGCACGATAGGTGGGGAGAACCTCGGTGCAAACCGACAGGCAGGTGACGATACTGAATTCAAGGGTCAGGAAAACGAAAAAAAGTCCGCCGAGAGAAAAGGACAGTGTGTGGCCGACAAGGGGTAAAAGAACGTAACTTGTCCCTGAGAGGATGAGACCGATGATCACTGCACGCTTTAGCCCCAGACGGTCGGACAAAGAGGCGGTCAGGGCCTCGCCCAAGAGTTCGGCCGCCCCGATGATTCCCGTACCGATTCCGATCGCCACGATGCTCAAACCAAAGCTCTCCTCGAGCCAAACACCATAGATCACAAAAAGATTATCGTTGGCAAGACTGACCAAAAAGGCAAAGCCCATCATGCCCAGGGCCGGTTTTTCCCGAATCAATCGTCCCCAGGCCCGTAAAACAGCGATTGGTCCGGTGGAGGTTTCCCCTCTTTCGACATCTCTTGGAATGAGAAAATAAACGCACACTAGACCCACAAGTCCCAGACCGCCCAGGGCAAAGAAAGGGGCTCGCCAACCCATGCCGTCAATAAGCAGTCCGATCAGAGGGATGCCCACCAGAGTACTGCCCGCCCAGCTGGTTTCAAGCACACCGATCACCGACCCCCTCCGATGAAAAGGAACCCTTTCCCCAACGTAGGCCTGTATGGCCGGATCAAAAAGGCTCTTTCCGAAACCCGCCAGAAGAAGCGCCAGCAGAACAACCCCGTAAAAGGGCAGAAGGCCGCCGGCAAACATCCCCACCACCAGCATGCCGAGACCCGTCAGCATCATGATTCGATAGCCGAAACGATCCCCGAACGGGCCGAAAAAAGCCCCGAGAAGCCCCGTTGCCTGATTGACGGCAATAAGGGACGTAACGGCCGTCAGGGGTACGCCGAGGCCCCGGCTGATAGCAGGGGCAAAGGGATAGGGGAACCGTCTGGCCGTATTGAGGCACAGGCGGCTCAGGGTGGCCGCTCCCATCTTCAGGACCAGGCCTGAAATGGGTGGATTTGGCTTCGCCGGTATGGGTGTTTCAGTTTTCATATCATTTATTTTTGTATGTCTAAAAGCGCTATCCTCTTATTGCGACCCCAAGGTCAACACAAATGAAGGGGTTAAAGGGAGAAAACAAATCAATGTACTCCTGATCCGAAAGAAGGCAAGCCGAAAAATCCCGTTTCTCTTTTTTGGGTCTTCGCGACCGATGCGGAGGGACCGGGACGAGACACGATCAAATCACTGATCACTTAATAATAGGGAGAGACGGTTGTCGTGAAAAACCCGCACGCGTCCCCCCAACGCGGATGCAAGGTCCCAATTTTTTACCTTTTTTATATTCCTTGTAGACAGGAGTTGAGGATGCGGGCCCCTCGAAGGAATCGGGTGAACCCGGCCTAAATATGGGCTATGGCATCAATCTCCACCCTCAGCCCAAAGGGGAGTCCGGCGGCTTGCACACAGGTTCTGGCGGGGAGCAGGCCGTAAAAATGCCGTTCATAGACCGCATTAAACCGGCCGTATTCCTTTATGTTCAGGAGATATGCTGTGACATGCAGGATCCGGTTCATGGCGGATCCTGCTTCCTCCAAAATGATCCGGATGTTTTCGAGGGTCAATTCCGTCTCTTCCTCAATGGTGCTGAGCACGACGCGATTGGTGCGCGGATCGACGGCCCCCTGGCCGGAAAGGTAGACCAACCCATTGTGAATCACGGCCTGGGGATAGGGCCCACCCAATAGCGCCGCCTTGTCCGTCTCAACCGCCTTTTTCTCTGCCATGACACCCGCCTCCGCAAAAAAATCATGTAAGGAAAAGCCTGTTCTACGATTGCATGTCATCTTCTTCCGGGAAAGTCCCGGTGAGGCGATAATAGGGGGCCCAGTAAATCCGGCGGACCCATTTGGCACTCCGCCCCAGGGCCCGACTGGAGGTGTAGACCAGTGAATAAAGGGTGGGGACCACCACGAGGGTCAGGATCGTGGACAGGGCCAACCCGAAGATAACGGCGCTTGACATGGAACGCCACCATTGGCTGGATTCGCTCACCCAGGCGATTTCCATCTCATGGAAATTGTAAGCGATACCCGTGACCATGGGAAGCAGACCCAGGATAGTGGTCATGGCCGTTAGAATGACCGGCCTCAACCGGGTGCAACCGGCAGCGATGATGGCCTCTCTGAAATGCATGCCCCTCTGCCGCAAGCGGTTCGTGTAATCAATCAGCACAATGGCATTGTTCACCACCACACCGGCAAGGGAGATCACCCCGACACCCGTCATGATAATCCCGAAAGGCAACTCCATATAGGCCAACCCCAGGAAAACCCCGCCCAGGGAGAGGATGACGGAGGTCATGATGATCAGGGGCTGAGCCACCGAGTTGAACTGGGTCACCAGGATCAGGACAATGAGGAGGACTGCCGCGATAAAGGCCTTTGACAAAAAGGCCTGGGCCTTCTGCTGTTCCTCAAATTCCCCTGTGAAGCGAATCTTGTAGCCCGGCGGCAAGTTGTAATCGGCGAGGATTTTTTCCGCCTCCGCACGAACCATCGGCCCCGGGACGTGCTGTTCATCCACGTCGGCCTTGACCGTGACCACCCGTTCATGGTTGATCCGGTTGACCTGCCCCAGCCCCCCCGTGATGTCGAACTTGGCCACGGTGCTCAGAGGAACCAGACCTTCTTCCGTCGGGATCAGGAGTTCCCGAAGGATATCGGTCCGTTTTCGTTCCAACGCGGGCAACTGGACCGTGATATCGTAATCCTCATCCGCTTCCCGGAATGTCGAGACCTTGATACCGTTAAAGGCCACCTTGAGGGCAAAGCCGATGGTCTCGGTGGACAGGCCCATCAGGGCCGCCTTCTGGCGGTCCACCCGGACCTTGACGGTCGGGGAACCTGCATCATAGTCATCCCGGATATCCCGGACAAAGGGCATCTTTTCCAGCACCGATCTGACCTGGCGGGAGATACGTCCGAGGACCTCAAAATTGTCTCCGGCGATTTCGATGTTGATGGCGGCGCCGGTGGGAGGACCCTCTTCCTGTTTGGCAATCGTAATCTCGCCACCCGGGAGATGGCTGATGCGCCTGCGGATCTCCTCAATGGTCTCGGGGACCGATTCGATCCGGTCCTCCAGGTCGTAAAACTGGATGCCGATATGGTTGGGGGCGTTATCCTCAAAGACCGAACTGCCCCCCATCACGGCCACGGTCCGGGAATAGATATGCTTGATATTGACCATATCCGTCAGACCCGTGACCTTCCGGCCTCGGCGAAGCCTGTGTGTTTTTTGATCGGTGTTGCTGCCGTAACACTGAAGGGGGTCCACATCGGGGGCAGCCAGTTGGTTGTTGCCTTCGCACAGGGCCGCCTCAACCTGCCGGGCCACCCGATCCGAGTACTCCAGTTCCGCCCCTTCCGGCATATCCATATTGATAAAAATGCTGTGGGGATCCACGTCCGGAAAAAACTCGACAGGTTTTTCAAGACCGATCCGCTCGAACCAGATCATACCCATGGCCATGACGGCCAGAAAAGACATGAAAATGACCGCCAGACGATGGTTGAGGGCGCTGTTCAGGAGGCCGCGATAGACCTTGAGAATCGGTCCCCGAACCGTGATGGGGGCCTCTCCCGCCTTCTCGATCTCTTCCGGGCTGACCCTGACCCTGGAAAGAGAATGGCCATGGGGGAGCTTGAGAAACATGGCGGCCAGGGCGGGGTTGATCACCATGGCGACAAAAAGAGAGCAAGACAGGGTAATGATCACCGTTTTGGGGAGATAGGACATGAACTCCCCCATGATTCCGGGCCAGAAGATCAGGGGGAAAAAGGCGGCAACCGTGGTCAGGGTAGAGGCCGTGACCGGCTGGGCCACCTCCCCTGTGGCCCTCATGGCGGCCTGGATGCGGGGAACGCCCTGCTCCATGTAACGAAAGATGTTTTCCACAATCACAATGGCATTGTCCACGAGCATCCCCAGGGAGAGGGTCAGGGAGAACAGGACCACCATATTGAGCGTTATCCCGAGGGCCTGGAGGATAGTAAAAGACAAGAGCATGGAAAAGGGAATGGCCAGGCTGACCAGAATAGCATTTCGCACTCCCATGGCGAAAAAAAGGACAATGATGACCAGGATGAGGCCGGTAATGATGTTGTTCTCCAGATCTTTGACCATGTTCCGGATATCCTTGGCATTGTCCATGAGCTTGGTAATGGTCGTACCGGCCGGCCAGGTGGACTGCATCTCCTCGATGAGTCCGTCGATCTGATCGGTGATGCGCAGGACATTTTCGCCCGCCCGCTTCTTGACCTGGATATTGACCGCCTCACGCCCGTTGAGCCGGGAGCGGCCTTCCTCGTCCTTGAATCCGTCCACCACTCTTGCCACGTCCTTCAGGTAGACCGGGCGTCCCTTACGAAGCCCTACGATCAGGCCGTAGATCTCTTCCGGGCTCCTGAATTCCCCCGGTACCCTGAGCTGAAAACGGCCGTCTCCCATGCGAATGGCCCCACCCGAGACATTCAGGTTTTCCGAAGCGATGACCTTCTGAAGGCCGGTGATGGAAAGCCCGTAGTAGGCGAGTTTGTGGGGATAGGGTTCGACACGAATCTCCCGTTCGAGCCCCCCGGTGACCTCGGCCTCAAGGACGCCGGGGACGGCCTCGAATTCCTCTTCGAGATCCTCTGCAATCTCCTTGAGCCTCACCAGACCGCAGGTCCCGGAAAGAGAAAAGACCACGACGGGCAACTCGGAGATATTGATCTCGGTGACCTCCGGGTCGTCTTCCAGGTCCGTAGGGAGATCCGGTTTGGCCTGATCCACCTTGTCCTTGGCCTTGGGGAGCACATCGTCGATGTCGGTCCCGGCTACGAACTCTATGACGATGGAACTCATCCCCTCGGTGCTGGAGGACCGGATCTTTTTGACCCCTTCCAGGCCCTTCAATTTCTTCTCGATGGGAATGGTAATGGACTTCTCGATATCTTCGGGGGCCACACCGGCGTAACGGGTACTGACGAAGACATAGGGAATTGTGATATCAGGCGCCGCCTCCCTTGGAAGGGATCGATAGGAGATCAGGCCGAAAAGGACGATCACAATGGCCAGGACAACAACGCTGATCCTTTTTCTGACGGCGGTGTCTGAAACGATCATGGCTTCAAAATCTCCAGGGGATCATTGGCGTTCTTGATGACATCCAGGGGTTGATCCTGATCAAGCAACCGGTGACCTACGACAACAACCTTGTCACCGGCCATAAGACCGGATTTCACATGGACCTGCCAGCCAACCAGGACACCCAGGTCCACCGGTCGTTTTTCCGCCTTGCCGTCCTTGTCGACATAGACATACTTCTCTTGGCCCCGGGTAATCACCGCGTAGAGCGGAACGGTCAAGGCTTCATCGTGGACCCGTTTCACCAGTTCAACCCGGGCGAACATCCCCGGCAAAATGCGACCGTCCGGATTGGGAATTTTGAGTTCGAGGTCGTAAAGCCGGGCCAGGGACTTGGGCATCCGTGCCAAAAAGACCTTTTTTCCCTTGACCCTTCGGTTGTCCAGGGCCTCGATGACGACATCGGCTTCATCCAGGTCAAAAATTGCGGCCACATCGCTTTCCGGCACACCCACGGTGACCTTGACCTGGTCCAATTGAAGAATCTGGGCCACCGGATCGCCAATCCCCACAAAATTTCCCTTTTTGGCCATGATATCATTGAGCACGCACGAGATGGGTGCCGCAATTCGAGTGCGGCTCAAGGCCAGTTCGGCCTCCCGGTGCTGCGCTTCAAGGTCCTTGAGCTGGGCCTCGATGCTGTCCAGCTTCGATCTGGAGGTGGCCTTGCTCTTTATGAGGGCCTCATTACGCTGATATTCGCGTTTTGCCAGGATATAATTGGCCTCGATTCTTTCCAGCCTACTCCGATAATCCCGGTTGTCCAACTCCACCAGGAGCTGGCCCTTCTTGAGCCGCTGCCCTTCTCTGGCCAAAATTTTAACCACCTGCCCGTGCACTTCCGCCTTGACCAGAACCTCCTCCTCGGGCTCCACCTCAGCCGGCAGGTTGATTTTGTCCTCCAGACGGTGGGCCTTCAGGGTCAGAGTAATGACCTTCGCCGGAGGAACCTCCTTTTTCATCGCCGCTTTCTTGGCCTCTTCCAGACGCCCCTTTTCTTCACGGGCCTTTAGGAACATCGAGCCGACAAAAACTCCGACACAGATCACCAGGACCCAGGGGATCAACTCCCAGACAAATCGGAGACAACGGTCTTTGCCTTTCGATTTTTTCATGTGCTTTTCATCCTTCATGTCATGATCTTCTTTCAAAGATTCGCCAGACCCTCAGGACACCTTCCTCCGCGAGTTCTTCAGAGTATGGACCCCGTTTTGCGAAGATCTTCATCATGGGCACGTTGTTTTTGAAGAGGTAGGATGAGACGCCGCGAAAGCCCTTTCTTTTCGCATAATCTTCCAGATGCACCTGCAAAATGGTTCCAAGACCCCGACCCTGATAATCTTCATGAATGGTATAGGCCACTTCGACCATATCATCATGATCCTCCTCCTCCGCATAACGTCCGACCCCGATAATTCGTTCCAGGCCGAGGGCGCCGAGGGTGGCCACAAAGGCCATTCGTTTGTGATAGTCCACATTGACCAGGGTCTGGGCCGTGGCATGGGACATGGCCTTCACCGCACGAAAGTAGCGCCGGTAAATCGTCTCTTCAGAATGCGAATAAAAAAAATCCTGAAGGAGGGGCTCGTCGGTGGGCTTGATGGGTCGAATCCTCACAAGGGCCCCGTCTTTAGTGGTCACCCGGTATTCTTCCTCTTCCGGATAAGCATGGGTTGCGGTATCGATGAGGATCTGGTCCGCGTAAACATAGGCCCTTTTTTTGGCCTCTTCCAGAAGTTCTCTTCGAAACTTGGGGTGGGCGATATTGATAAGCGCCATGGCCCTTTCCCGCACGGTTTTTCCCTCGAGATAGGCAATACCATATTCGGTCACCACGTACTGCACATCTCCCCGTGTGGCCACGACCCCCGCCCCCGCCTGCAGATGGGGTCTGATCCTGGATTCCTGTTCATTCTTTGTAGTCGAAGGAAGGGTGATAATGGATTTTCCACCCTGCGACATGCCGGCGCCTCGGACAAAATCCAGCCTCCCGCCGACCCCGCTGTGAAAGTGGTGTCCTTTGGACTCCGAACAGATCTGGCCGCTCAGGTCCACTTCCAGGGCACTGCCGATCGAAACCATGTTGTCGTTCTGTGCAATGATCAGGGGATTGTAGACATATTCGGCCGGGTAGAAGGGGATACGGGGATTATTGTCTACATAGTCATAGATCCGCCGGGTCCCGATGCAAAAACTGCAGATCACTTTTCCCGGATGAAGGGTCTTTTTTTCCCCCGTAATTTTCCCCTCCTCGATCAGGTCGATAAAGGCATCCGAGATCACTTCCGTGTGGATGCCCAGATCCTTCTTTCCCCCGAGGTATTTCAACACCCCGTGGGGTACGAACCCAAACCCGATATGGAGGGTATCCCCGTCATTGATCAGTTTGGCCGCGTTCCGGGCGATGGTATTACTTATCTCGTCCAGTTCAGGATACTTGTATTCCACCAGGAGATCGTCATGTTCCACAACGTAGTCGACCTCTTGCACAGGGATAAAGCTGTCGCCCAATGTGCGGGGCATATGGTAATTGACCTGCGCGATGACGACCTTGGCCGATTCCACGGCCGCTTTTACAATATCCACCGAAATACCCAGGCTCAGGAATCCATGGGAATCAGGGGGAGAGGTCTGAATGAGGGCCACATCAACCGGCACGATTCGAGTTCGAAACAGTCCGGGAATCTTGGAAATAAAAACCGGTGTATAGTCGGCACGGGCCTGGTTGATGGCCTGTCGGGTTCCGGGACCGACGAAAAAGGTATTATGACGGAATTGGGTATCAAATCTTTTTTCCGTATAGGAAGGTTCGCCCAGGGTGATAAAATGGAGCAGTTCAACGTCGTGAAGACTATTTGCCCGATTAATGAGGCCCTGAACCAGATATTGCGGCTCGGCGCAGGCGGTTCCCAGAAAAACTTTGGCCCCCCTCTCTACCGCCTTAAGCGCGTGCTCAAGGCTGCTCTTGCGATGGGTATAGACGGCCTTCCATGCCTTGGTCATCGATGTCTTCTCCCTTTTGATGCGTCTTTATGGTCGACTATACGAATTTTCGTGAGGGGACGCCTTCAGGTTATCAGAGGGGCATTTTAAAGCATTCATCGCAGGAGGCCGACCCACAGGAAGGTGCATGTGGCACCCCCCCCAATAGACCCTTGCCGTTCAGGGTCCGGTGCCCCGTTGAGTAAAACCTCCTGATGAACGTCATGGATAATGTGTTTCACACAAAGTCGCAACCACCGCATAAGCCATCAATTTTACCTGGTAGAATGGATGGAGGCGTGCAGAGGTCAAAGAATCCTTTAAACTTAATGTCTTTGTCCTGAAAAACCGAACAGGGCCATGAGCTTTCATTGTGCCCATGGCCCAGGATGTCTTCCATAATCGAAGCCCGAAACCGGAGAGGTGTGCGATGCAATCTCAGGTGACCATTTCCACAACCTCAGCCACGAGTTTTTCGATGCCCGCAGCCACATCCTTTATACCGGGTCCCAAACTGTAGGCCGGTGTCGTCACAGTGTTATTCACCTCATCCAGATGAATCATATCCACCGTGCAGGTGTTGCTGCCTTGAAGAACGATGCTTCTTCACGTGGATGCCCGTCCCATTTTGTCGGTTTGCAGGTATTGAGCAATCATTCGGCGATCGCCTTCGCTCATCTCCGTAAATCTGATTCCCATACCGGAAGGGCCAGCACCTGTTGTGCCCCCGAATTGCCGACTCCACATCACTTCACATTTTATCTTCAAAGGGTTGGACAGGCCCGGAAGCTGTAGTCTTAATAAGAACGCCTCTCCTTTGCCAAGCGGCTTTTCTGTCTTGATAAAGAGGCCCTTATTGCTGATATTGGCCGTGTAAGCCTTGATAAAAGCGCTTTTGTCCTTGTAAGTCAGTGACAGGGTCTTGTGAAAACGAGCTTGGTTTCGATTGGAGGAATCGGAAATTTTGGTAACCATCTTCTGAAATCTTTTCACGATAGCTGAGAGAATGGTCCTGAAGTCTGAGGACAGCTTATTGAATTCCGCGTCCAGAGAAGCCCGGTCCACTATACCCAGAATCGTATCCCCCACCGCCCTGGCCGTAGCCGTCCTCTTTACCGCACCCAGGAAGCCGAGTTCACCGAAGACCTCACCTTCTTGAAGGGCTTCAACCACAACGGTCCTCCCTTCGACGTTTTTGGTAATTTCCACTGTTCCAGAGAGAATGACATAGACCCAGTCCCCGGGGCTGCCCTCACTGATGATGGTCTGCCCGTCTCTGTAAAACTCTTCTGATGCCAGGGTGAACATTGACCCCCTCCCTCAAAATCTGCATTATCAGCCCACAAGGTGTGTGGTGGTTAAGGTACAGGCGTCCAGTATGTAACAGGGCAACGACCTGAAAATCAACGCCTTTTGAGAGTAGTATAGTGTCAAAATTTCCAGGAGTCAATCAGGAGAAATGGCGTATTTTGTCACCGGAATTCGTCCCTTCCAAGGGTCGTTTCTCTCCGCCGTGCCTGCCCGGGCGATGGAGATTGTCCCTTGCCGCACAATTTCCACCCTTTGTTGTCAAACCGGGAACAGGAAAACATTCCATGCACCTTTTAGCGGACCGTTGAAATCGTCTAGACGTAGTATTTGAACTTCTCCCAGAATTCCCTGTCACTATCACGCCAATCCGGCCCGAATTTTTTATCGTAATAGTCCCCAAATCTTTGGAGCCATCGCCGCCAGGGATTCTTTCCTTTCATGCGGGCTTCCAGCACATCATTGAGGAAGGTCTCAATGTGTACTATTTCATCTTTCGGGATATAATAATCCGCCCCTTCCTTGTAGGACCTCACCGTGTGGTCGGGGCTCAGGGCATGGGCGGTCAGCATGACGGCTGGCACTTTTCTCGTATGTGCAATCTCCAGAAGCTTGTAACCGTCAACCCCCATGATGTCCAGTACGGCAAGGTCAAAGTGCCCGGTATTCAACTGTTTTTCCGCTTCCGCAAAGCTTGAAGCCTTGACGACGATACACCTGGACAACAACCCTTCCAGGGTATCCAAGATATCCGGTTCATCATCTACGATGAGCAGCCTTTTTCCTTCCAATAGGTCCTTTTCGGTCATCTTTTCTCCTTTCGGGATTTGCCGCATCTCTCGGATAACATTTTGAAATATTTGGTCATAATAAGGTCCCCCCAGATCACACGGGCAGTCCATTTCAAATTTCCCTGCGTTTCCGGACGGGCACTAACTGAATGAATCACAAGGGTCGCCCGCTACGATATCTATGGCTAGGAGGCGAATGATCTTTAGATGCAACATGGAAGGGATAAAAGGTTTACTTTCAATAGACTTTCAACCGTTGCAGCGCTGAAGAGGGGAGGGATAGCCGGCATAATGGGGTATTTAGATTCACTGAATGCCATTCCGGCCCCAAAAAAGCGGCACGGTGAACCGAGGGATTCAGTAAAGCGAAAGCAGGTAAAGGTTACACCCAAAAAAGAAAAAATTTCATCAGAACAATTCAAAAGAATAGATCGGCTGTTTTCGTCAAGACTTGTCGGCGTCTAAAGCTTTCCGACGCGGGACGTCACCTTTGGCCGTTCATATTGCCCCTTAAAACGGGTGAGCACCGAAAGGTCACGACCCTCCGTTCTTCCAGGGTCAAATCTTCCCCGGTTGCCGGATTTCTCCCTCGTCGAGAATTTTTCTCTTTAACCGCAAATTTTCCGAATCCGCTGATGAGAACCTCTTCCCCGGATTCAAGTCTTGTCTTCATAATTTCAAGGAGGGTTTCGATGAGCCTGATGGATTTACTCTTGGAAAAGCCGCATTGATGGTAGATACTTTCCGTAATGTGGGCTTTGGTGAGAGTCATAAAAGGCTCCTTTCTTAAGAAGTTTCTACCAGATTAGCCTTAACTCCTTATTTTGTCAAGAGTTTTTGGAGAGGCAACGTCAATGGGCACCCCTCGCAACAAACATTCGCGTCTGGTGTCCTGCAGAGCACACGTGAACCGTAAAAAATGACGCCAAACCGAATAATCCCGTCATAATGAACCACCCCGCCGCAGAGCCGCGGGGTATCTACAAAGGCCACCCGTAAAAACGCACCTCTTTGTTTCCTGATTCGCCTGCCCCACAGCCTCCCCACACATCACAAGTACTGGAGGGCCTGTTTTCTCTTGGTCTGGTATGGACAGGGGCTGGGGGGATGAGAGCGGGAAATCGGGTGGGACTATCTTTTTTGCATCAATTCGCTGACCAGTCTGACATTGATCCTATTGGCACCGCCCAAACGGTTTACGATCACCTCAAAGAGGTGCTTGGCCACTTCCGGATACTTTCCGATAACCTCGTCAAGCTTGCCCCCCGGAAAGCGTTTTATCACGGACCGGCCCTTTGAAATGATGCTTGCTGATCGGGGCTCACCGGATATGGCGGCCATTTCTCCGAAATATTCCCCGGGTTGCACGATATCGGCAATTTTCTTGCCTTGTTTCACGACCATAAGGGCTCCCTGGACGAGTTTAAAAAAATCCTGGTCCTTATTGTCCTCGCGAATGATGACATCCTTGTCCTCGTAATGCTCAATATCCGGGTTGACAAGGTACGCCGGCATCGCCTCCTTGGTGATCACCGTCCGTCTGAGGACTTCTTCCACAGAAATGACCCCTTGGCGAAGTTTTTCGAGACCGGCCTCTCTCAAAGTCACCATCCCCTCCTGGATCGCCGTCTTTCTCAATTGATCCTCTGCGACGTTGGCATTAATGGCCTTGGCGACCTCATCCGTGACCTCCATGAGTTCATAAAGGCCGACTCGTCCCTTATGACCGGCGTTACACGCAGGGCACCCATTGGGACCATACAATGTCAGATCCGAAATTTGGTCCTTGGCAAAACCCATGGCCTCCAATTCTCTCGGATCAACGCCCTCAACCGGTGCCTTGCATTTCGGGCAGAGTTTTCTGGCCAGACGCTGAGACAGGACCATGCTCACTGAAGAGGCCAGCATATAGGACGGTATCCCGATATCCACTAATCGTCCGATGGTGGAGGGACAATCGTTGGTGTGAAGGGTACTGAAAACCAGGTGACCGGTCATGGCTGCCTTGATGGCGATTTCAGCCGTCTCCATATCCCGAATCTCGCCGACCATGATGATGTCGGGGTCCTGCCTGAGGAATGACCTGAGCGCTGCGGCAAATGTCATACCCACTTCATTTTTCACGTGGACCTGATTGATTCCTCTAAAATTGAACTCGACGGGATCCTCGGCCGTAAGGATCTTGATGTCCTCTTTGTTGAGGGAGTTGAGGATACTGTAAAGTGTAGTGGTCTTACCGCTCCCTGTGGGACCGGTGACGAGCAAAAGGCCGTTGGGCCTTTGGATACAGCGCTTGATACCTTCGTAGGTCTCGCTCTCAAAGCCCAGTTTTGTCAAATCCACATTCAGGGCGGCCGGGTCCAGGATTCGCATGACAATGCCCTCTCCAAACAGGGTGGGCAAGGTGGAGACACGAAAATCAATCGCTTTTTTTTTCCCCAAACGCAATTTGATCCGACCGTCCTGGGGCACACGCCTTTCGGAAATATCCAGGCCGGCCAGGATCTTGATTCGCGAGACCAGGGCGTTTTTGATGGTGAGAGGCAGGTTCATAGATTTGTAGAGGGTGCCGTCCAATCGATACCTGACCTGCAAAGATTTCTCAAAGGGCTCGATATGAATATCGCTCACCTCATCATTGACCGCCTTGATCATGATGCCGTTCACGAGTTTGATAATCGGCGCATCGCCGGCGGAGAACTCATCCTGAATCTCCTCTTCACCCGCGGTTTCCAGCTCCATGTCCCCGGCGGCCTCTGAGACGAGGGAGCCGATGTCTTCGATCTGGGTGACGGGTAAATCCTCGTCCTCTCCTTCCAGTTCCTTTTTGGAAAAAAAACTATCGTATTCCTCACCGCTGATCTTGTAATACTTCTTGTAGGCCTCAATGATATCCTTTTCGCTTGAAACAAAGACACTCAGCCCCATCTGGACCCCTTTCTGCAGGTCTTCGACTGCAGTGGTGTCCGTGGGTTCCGTCATCGTGATCTGCAGGGTCTTTTCCTTGAGAGCCAGAGGAAAGGCCATGTATTTTTTGGCCACTTCATAGGGGACGGCCTCTATGGCCTCAGCACTTGGGGACATCTTTTTGATGGCAGCGACCGGATAATTGTGAATGCGCGTCAAGACATTGACGATGGTTTGATCTTCGATATAACCGAGCCTCAGGAGGATCGTGCTGAGTCTGCCCCCTTTCTTTTTCTGGATGCCGAGACCTTCCTGTAGCTGTCCACTGGTAATGTGCCCTTCTTTACACAGTATCTCTCCGATTCTTTTCTTGCCTGCGCCGGACTGGTCCTTGACCGTGGCCTTCAGGCTTGATTTTTTTTTGGGGACGGGCTTGAGATGCCTTGAGGAATCATATTGAGCCGGTTTTGCCATGTTGTTAGACCCAGTGTTTTATTACAGTTATTCGATAGTGTGATCGCACTCATATCGGTGATGCGTTGCATCCGGTTGTTGATAGACAAAAAACAAGCAACATTCGTGCCGTATCAAGCAGTTAAAAAATCGACATCCGATTTGTTCAGGCTGGGCTTGCTTCGGTCTCCAGACCGACAACAAAAAAACCTCGGTCGATCCCGCTTTCAATGCTTACCTTATGCCTTACGATGCCATCCACCATCGTGAGTGCGGATTCTGCGAAAAGGGTGATCTCCGCTATCCTGTCTCCGAGTTCAATGATCTCAAAGAAACGACGGTCCCTATTTGGGATGAGTAATGATAATCCGTACCTGGAGTAATTGAGGATATGCGATTCATACATTCTTGCTTTTCCGAGACCCTCTGTCCACCTAAAGGACGCACAGAGAAAATCGGGGACTTCAAAAAAAGCCCGCTCTTCTGGTCTTTGATCCTCTAAAGTGATGAATGTGGGAACAAGCATAATTTCAACTCAGAGAGGTGCAGGCGGGTCGCCATATTGTTTTGACGAACTCATGGCTAACGAAATTCGAGAACCTGCGCGGTAGACGGCTCCGCCATGTCACCATGGGACATCATAATTCCCGGCATCTGATCCATGGCCTGTCTTTTGAAGCCTCGACGAACGACCTGGCTGCCCGACAATGGAGCGCAGAAAGGCCCATCCGGCAGAGTGGAGATGATCGCGCTGCCCATTCTTACCCCGCCCCCTGCTCAATTAGCTTATCCTATTGAAATTAAAAATTATTTCAATAGTCACGCTTTTATTTTCAACTGCGTCACGAAAAGAGAACAGCCTTGCAAACGCCTTCACACATTCATATCGGCAAACCTTCGAATTTCTTGAGGGGTATTTCGCAAAGGACCTGTCTCTTGACCTGCCCCATGGGGAAAAGGCAACCCCTCCCGCCGAGATGGCCTGCAAAAGGGAACGTACTGTCCCCTATATTTATCAGAACACATTCGGCGCCCGCTATGCTTCTTTCGCATGAACAGACCGTCGTGATGAGGATTTCTATCCGACAAAAAGGCCCCTTTGCCCATTGACTTCGAGAAAAGAAGTGCTAGATAATAAGGATATGAGAAGATTAGCCGGTGACCCTCGTGGGGTCCATTGATGCAACCTGCTTCAGGGAATAACCCGAGACCCCCGAATTGAGACGTATGCTCAATACGCGTTACCCGTTTTAGGATCACCCTGATATTTTTTGGGGGGGTCAATAAGAGGCATGAGGTTATGGTTCCTTCCATGGTAGACTGCTGTGCGTTTATGGACAAATACGAAATGCTCGACAATATTAAGGCCCATTCCCTTATGGTGGAGAAAGTCGCCAGAGTCATCGCCCGGGGCCTGAAGGAAGCCGGAGAAACCGTCTCCCTCGGGGTGACGAGCGCCGGCGCCCTGATGCATGATATCGCCAAAACACCCTGCCTAAAGTCAGGAGAAGACCATGCCGCCCTGGGACAAAAAATCTGCTACGACAATGATCTCGATGAAATTGCCGAGATTGTCGGAGAGCATGTCAGGCTGAAAACCTGTGATCCCCAAGGGGACATATCCGAAAAGGAAATCGTGTATTACGCGGATAAGAGGGTCAATCACGATGTCGTTGTGAGCCTTGAGGACCGTTTGAAATATCTCTTGTTGCGCTACGGAAAAAATAATCGTCATCTTCGCACTCGGATCAGACAGAATTTTGAATTGGTAAGAGAAGTGGAAAAAAAACTCTTCTCCAAACTGACATTCCAACCGGCGGAGATTGAAAACCGGATATCCCTTTAGCCGGCGTACCCGGGGAACCTGTAGGAAGACACCTTTGCAGGCATGCGAAGGAGGCGTTGGTCGCAGCAGGTCTTCCATGTTTTTTTTATCGACAATTAAAATCCCTTTAATCGTCTGCCGACCCCCTCGGGAAAGCGACCCTTTGCCCGCAACCCACCATCACAAAGGCGAGAAGCCAAGATGCACAAAATAACTGTACCCCTTATCTTTCTTTTTTCGCTCCTTGCTTGGGTATTGCCCATGGCCTCAGGGCATTGGGTTGAGGAAAATGGGAGGGAACGGAATCGAATGGTTTCAACGCCATGGATCATTGCGAAAGACAAACCGTATGAAACTCCCGGCACCGGAGACCATGACGAACTCCAAAACCAGCTTGAAGGGCTCATGGATGAATTAAAAAGGCTGGAGAAGGACGTAAGGGGGAAGATTCAGGAGGAAATGATCCCCTTGATCAGGCGAGAGATAGAGAGACTCAGAAAATGGCTGAAGGAACTCCGTCATGATAAAGATCCGCAGGAACCCGTCATGACACGGTTCAAAGACAAATATCCGCTCACCCCCACCCCCTTTGGATAATGAGAGGAAGAGGATGACCGCACCCATTCGCATGATTGCACGGGATCTGTACCGTCTCCGCCGGAAGGTGGAAGAGCTTGAAGAGCAATTGAGCGTCGTCTCCAAAGATCAAAAAGCCTCAGTCGAAAATCAGATTTACAAGATCACAGCGGAGAGAAACCGCATGAAAAAGATCCTCGACGGCAATAAAGAACCGCCACCCTGCCGAAAACCTCGTTGAGACAAAACCGGGGACGCGAACGGACGGCATGGAACGTAAGACCCGTGGCACGCTTTTATGGCGCACCTTTATCGAAAGGGATAGCCCCCTGATATTTCGCCTCAAACCGATCGACCCATCACGCTGATAAGAGATGCGTCCCTATGCGCGGCCGGACTCAGGGTTACATTTAAATGAGCCGTTGGTCAGACCTTCTCAAAAGATCGTTTTTACCCCATCAACACAATCAACGATCGGCTCTCAGCGAAAGGCCATGGATAACGTTGAATGAATCTGAACGCTTGCGGCTGATGGCTGAGCACACCATTGAGAAACATATAATGCCCGAATGTCACCTGTTAACGCTCCCTAAACCCCCAATAAGGATACTCCAGGACATATTCAGCTATCTTTCCGGGGCTATTCTCTCTGCTGGCCGCCAGCCAAAGGACGCTCGTCCTCTCTTGGGAAGAAATCGGGTCCAGAGGATTCCATTTCGGTAGGAGAATCATGGCATTGTCGGCGCTATACTCAATGTCCCCCGATTCCTTGAAGGCCCCCAGATCGGGCATCTCGCTGTAATGCCCCCCTTCCCCACGGGAGAGTTCCGAAACGACCAGAAAGGCAACGTTCTGCTCGTCTCGAATGGACTCCATCTGTCTCAGCCATTCATCGATACCGGTTCTTCGTTCCGAGAGATTTTTAAAGGGCAGTTTGTGCAGACTGTCCACAACGACCAGTGCCTGATCACCACCGGTTTCGAGTTTCAAAAAATCAATCTGCCGTCTCATGATTTCAGGACTCAATTTTCGATCCGTGACGACCCGAAAATATCGAAAAAGTTCCTTGAAGGCCGCCCGGGCATCGGCCAGTCTTTCAGACGTTTCTGTATCCCCGGCCTTCAATCTGATGTCTCTTTCCGACAACCAACTTAGACGGCATAAGGTTCGCGTATAAATTTTTTGCCGGCCATTTTCAAAATCATAATAAATCACCGGGACCTTCCTTGATGCGACCTCTGTGGAAACCTGCATAAAAAAACTGGATTTCCCGGCTTTGGGCTGCCCTCCCATGATATTGATACCCCGAATTCCATCGAGTGCCGAATCCATTTTTTCAAACCCGGAGGCCAGGCCGAGGCGCTCCTTTCCCTTGAGTTCTTCAAGCATATAGAAAAATCGATGGTGCTCTCTTTCAGGGGAAGCAAGAGGGGAAAAGGACTTGGACGACTTTATCATGGAGGAAACCATCCTCCTGAAGGTCCTGCCCTTGTCCTTGGCCAATTGACAAAGGGTGTATCCGCGCTTCAGCCCCATGGGCCATTCGAGGATTCTCGCCTTGAATCCAAGGCGGGTGGCCAGGGCTCGCGCGGATTGCTGCGCCTCCGGGGAATGGTTCACCACCAAAAAGAGATGCTTGATAAGGGCCAGTCTCTCCTGATTGAAGGTTTCCAGATTGGCGAATGACGGAACGGCCAGGCCGGGATAACCCAACTCCTTGAGGGCTAGAAAGTTTTGCTCCCCTTCCACGATGAAGAGGGCACCGTCTTCACAGCGTTCTATTTCCGACATATTAAAGATCTGGAATTCTTCTGAGAAAAACCGTTCATCTCCGTGCCAGAAAGAATCTTCTTCGCGACCCGGAAGCACACACCGGGCGGCATAACAATTGCCGTCTTCCATGAAATAGGGATAGACCAGATAGCGTCCATTGTAGCCTATTTTCATCTCCTCCAAAACCCCTCTCGATATACCATAGGGCTCGAAGTAACCATATTCTCCTTTGCCTATCAGTCTGTTAAATCTCTTGATTTCCGCATTGAGATTTTTTGTGGGATACAGGATATCCTGCACATAGTATTCCCTGTCAGGGTCATTGCCGGGAATCTTCCGGGGCGCTATACCCAGGCTTCTTCCAAAATACGGAGCAAACCCTCCGGGGTGGCACCTGTTCAGGCATCTGAAATACCCCATGAAATAACTCTGTGGATCCAGGTGGACCACCAGGGTGCCGGTTTTTTTCCGGTCCCCGCCCGAACAAAACGGGCAGGGAGCCTTGAGAATATTCGCTTCAAACTTTGCATCGGGAAGGGACTCGAGATAAAACTTTCTAACGGCATCCGAACGCTTCATAAGGTTGTAACTCCTGATTTTTTGCGGCGACTGAACCCGTTCATCAGCGGATTTTTCGGTCTTGCCCAGCGCCATCACGTGTATTCGGTTGACACTTTCCCCAGGACCTCTTATCTTTCCTTATATCCTCGAACACTTCGAAAACAAACCCATTTTTCCTCCGGGCAAATATCGGTACTTTAAAACATATGCACCCCGGAGTCAAAGATCAGAAATCCTGCTGGATCCTTCACCCATGAAAAAAACATCGGTTCATTTATGTCTTATCGTTACCATTCTTCTCTTTTTCATTGTCCCCCTTTCCCGGGCGTCAACGGTCAGCATGGAAATTATCCATTCGCAAGACCGCTATCCGGCGGGAGGACTTTATCCCATTGTCGTGCGTCTCCAGGTCGCGAAATCCTGGTTCATACACACCTCGGAAAAAGACGGAAAAGAGCTCATGCCCACCAGGCTGTCTTTTTCTTCCCGGCCGGGACTGAATATCGAGACATTTCGCTTTCCCCAACCTGAAAAAAAGACGTTTCAATACACCGCAGAACCGATCGAGGTTCTTTCCGGTCAGGTCCTGGTCAGAGCAAACCTCGTTATCCATGAGGAGGCCTTACCGGGGCCGAATGCCCTCGAAGGCCGTCTTTCCTACCAGGCCTGTTCCGCTTCCGCATGCCTCCCCCCCGAAAAAATCTCCCTGTCCGTGCCTTTTCTGGTCGCCCCGAAAGGGACGCCAATCAGGGCACTGAATCAGTCTCTTTTTCTTGCTCAAATGGAAGACAAGGAAGAAAAAGGCGGACCCTTCGGATTGACGGCGGATGCCGGACTCTTCCTGACCCTCCTATTTATTTTCTTCGGAGGCCTCGCCCTCAACCTGACGCCCTGCATCTATCCCCTCATTCCCATCACGGTTTCCTATTTCGGCGGAAAAAGCAGGGATTTTCGTGGCCGCACCGTGATCCATTGTGTTCTGTACATGGCGGGACTGGCCTTTACGAATTCCGTGCTCGGGCTGTCCGCCGCCCTCTCCGGCCGGTTGTTGGGCGCGGCCCTGCAGAATCCCTATGTGCTTCTTGCCGTGGCCGCTATTCTCATTGCCTTGGGGTTGAGTTCCCTGGGATACTGGGAATTCCGAATGCCTTCCGGTTTAAATCGTCTGGCATCCCGTCAATATAGCGGCTATTTCGGCACCTTTTTCATGGGCATCACCCTGGGCATTCTGGCGGCCCCGTGCCTTGGTCCCTTTCTATTGGGGCTCTTGACCTATGTCGGCCGGCAGGGAGAGCCTTTCCTGGGATTTCTCTATTTCTTTGTCTTGAGCATCGGACTTGGCCTTCCCCTCACGGTACTCGCTTTTTTCTCAGGGGTATCCAACCGGTTGCCCATGTCAGGTGACTGGATGGTCTGGATCAGAAAACTCATGGGCTGGGTCCTCATCGGGATGGCCGCCTACGTGATCGGTCCCCTGTTTTCACATATCATGGACAAATCCCTTATCCTGGGGGGAATCGCGATCCTAGCGGGAATCCATCTTGGATGGATCGATCGGACAGGAAAGATGATGAGGAGGTTTTTTATCTTCAAGCGGGTGTTCGGTCTCATCATGATCGGGACGATGGTCACCTATTTTTTCTATGGCGGCGCCGAAAAAGAGAATATCCGATGGATCCCCTATGACGAAAACCTTGCTTCCAATGGAGAGTCAGAAAAGAAGCCCCTGATTCTGGACTTCTACGCCGACTGGTGCAGCCCCTGCCGTGCCCTGGACAGAAAGGTCTTCACCGATCCCGAGGTCCTGGGATTGAGTCGTCAAATCATAATGATGCGTGTAGACCTGACCTCAAGACACGCCTCGCAGGATGAAATCTTGAGGCGTTATCGCATCAGGGGGGTTCCAACTATTTTATTCATAAACAAGGACGGAAGCGAAGAGGCGAATCTGAGGATCGAATCCTATGTGGACAAAGCCCTCTTTCTTTCCAAGGCAAAAGAGCATCTGAAGAAGAACGTTGCAATACAGAAATGAAAAAGGGCCGTATTTCTTGGCGGCCCATTTATCACCCTGTTTTATATCCCGGATCACTGAAACGATCCATAAATAGGGGCGGCTCTTAGACCTTCAGTTCCAAATTTATCATGGCTCCCCGCTGGAACCCACTGGCATCGAAAAATTGCAGAAGCGTCCAATCACGCCAGTTCACAAATGTGTTTATCGTGTCGACACCTAACCTTTTCAGGTTGTTGATCATCTCGACCATGAGCATCTCGGCGATACCCC